>JAVRPF010000955.1:0-3992 GCA_032162385.1 Mycobacterium sp. | reverse complement strand
CCGCACAGCTCGATCTTCGACTCCGGCCTGACCAAGGTGATCGACAACCAGGCCAAGGTCGTGTCGTGGTACGACAACGAGTGGGGCTACTCCAACCGGCTCGTCGATCTGGTCGCGTTGGTTGGTAAGTCGCTGTAGTCGTGGCAATTTCGACGCTCGAGGATCTGCTCGCAGACGGCGTCGACGGTCGGGGCGTCTTGGTGCGCTCCGACCTCAACGTCCCGCTCGACGACGAGGGCAACATCACCGATCCCGGTCGGATCATCGCCTCGGTACCCACGTTGAAGGCGCTGGCCGACGCCGGGGCCAAGGTCGTCGTCACGGCGCACCTCGGCAGGCCCAAGGATGGACCGGACCCGAAGTACTCGCTCGCGCCCGTCGCGGCCGCGCTCGGCGAGCATCTCGGCAGGCACGTCCAGCTGGCCGGTGACGTGGTCGGCACCGACGCGCTGGCTCGCGCCGAGGGACTCACCGACGGTGACGTGCTGCTGCTGGAGAACATCCGCTTCGACCCGCGGGAGACCAGCAAGGACGACGACGAACGACTGGCCCTCGCCAAGCAACTCGTCGAACTCGTCGGTGATGACGCTGGGGCGAGCGGAGCGACGGGGAAGAAACCAGCCTTCGTTTCCGACGGCTTCGGGGTGGTGCACCGCAAGCAGGCGTCGGTGTACGACGTCGCCACGCTGCTGCCGCACTACGCGGGCACGCTGGTAGCCACCGAGATGAAGGTGCTCGAGCAGCTGACCACCTCCACCGCGCGGCCCTACGCCGTGGTGCTCGGTGGGTCCAAGGTTTCGGACAAGCTGGCGGTCATCGAGAACCTCGCCACCAAGGCCGACAGCCTCGTCATCGGCGGCGGTATGTGCTTCACCTTCCTTGCCGCGCAGGGCCTTTCGGTCGGTACGTCGCTGCTGCAGGAAGAGATGATCGAGACCTGCAAGAACCTACTGGAGACCTACGGTGACGTCATCCACCTACCGGTGGACATCGTCGTCGCGGAGAAGTTCGCCACCGACTCGCCGCCCGAGACGGTGGCCGCCGACCGAATTCCCGACGGCACCATGGGCCTGGACATCGGCCCGGAGTCGGTCAAGCGGTTCACCGCGCTGCTCTCGAACGCGAAGACCGTCTTCTGGAACGGCCCCATGGGCGTGTTCGAGTTCCCGGCGTTCGCGGCGGGCACCAAGGGTGTCGCCGAGGCGATCATCGGTGCGACCGCCAAGGGTGCCTTCAGCGTCGTCGGCGGTGGCGATTCCGCCGCGGCGGTGCGCCAGCTCGGTCTGGCCGAGGACGGCTTCTCTCACATTTCGACCGGAGGCGGGGCGTCGCTGGAATACCTTGAGGGGAAGACCCTTCCCGGCATCGATGTTCTGAGCACCTGAAGTATTGAGCACCTAGGAGTCCCGTGTCCCGTAAGCCGCTGATCGCCGGCAACTGGAAGATGAACCTCAACCACTTCGAGGCCATCGCCCTGGCGCAGAAGATCGCGTTCTCGTTGCCGGAGAAGTACTTCGCCAAGGTCGACGTCACCGTCATCCCGCCGTTCACCGATCTGCGCAGTGTGCAGACGCTGGTCGACGGCGACAAGCTCAAGCTCACCTACGGGGCGCAGGATCTGTCGCAGCACGACTCCGGCGCCTACACGGGTGACATCAGCGGCGCCTTTCTGGCCAAGCTCGGCTGCACGTTCGCGGTCGTCGGGCACTCCGAGCGCAGGACGTACCACGCCGAGGACGATGCGCTGGTCGCAGCGAAGGCCGCCGCGGCGTTCCGGCATGGCCTGACCCCGATCGTGTGCATCGGCGAGGGGCTGGAGATCCGCGAGGCCGGCGACCACGTCGCCCACAACGTGGCCCAACTGAAGGGCTCGCTGGCCGGGCTGACCGCCGAGCAGATCGCCACGATCGTCATCGCCTACGAGCCGGTGTGGGCGATCGGCACCGGTCGGGTCGCCGGCGCCGCGGACGCGCAGGAGGTCTGTGCCGCCATCCGCAAGGAACTCGGCGAGCTGGCGACACCTGCCATCGCCGCAGGCGTGCGGGTGCTCTACGGCGGATCGGTCAACGCCAAGAACATCGGCGAGCTGATCGCGCAGGAGGACGTCGATGGCGCGCTGGTCGGCGGGGCATCGCTGGACGGAGAGCAATTCGCCATCCTGTCGGCGATCGCCGCAGGCGGGCCGCTCCCGTAGCCCCGAAGCCCTGATCGCGGCGGTGACCCGGTAGTCTGGCGGCCATGGTTTTCGCTCTGCAGATCACTCTGGTCGTCACCAGTGTGTTAATGGTGTTGCTGGTGTTGCTGCATCGTGCCAAGGGTGGCGGCCTGTCGACGCTGTTCGGCGGTGGCGTTCAGTCCAGCCTCTCGGGCTCGACCGTTGTCGAGAAGAACCTGGACAGGTTGACGTACTTCGTCACCGGCATCTGGGTCGTCTCGATCATCGGCGTGGCGCTGCAGATCAAGTACGGCGCCTAACCGTTGCACCTGAGTGATCGTTAGTGATCATCCAAGCGCTCCTCTTGCGAGGTTCCTTCACAGCGGGTTGGGCTGATCCGGTTCTGTCCTCACCGTTCACGGCCGCCCGTCGGGTGGTCTTATGTGAACTCCTCAGGCCGTTGATCGGGTCAACGGTCTGAGCCGCCGTCTGCGGCACTACTGCCGGACCTGCTGACGGGCGGGGACGACGCACTGACTGTGCGTCAACTGGCTTGTCCGGCCAGTCACGGAGGTTGCGGGCCGCGTTGTGGTCGCGGTCCACGATTTGACCGGTGTGTGGGCACACCAGTTGCTTGTCCATGCGGTGCTTGCCGACCAATCGACATGCGGTGGGGTCGGTTTGGTGGCAGCCGTGGTGGCGACGGGCGGTCAGCGTCGCCTTGAGCGGTGCCGGGTTCGGGTATTCGGTGAGGGTTTCTTCGCCGGTGGCGGTGTTGATGGCGGCCACGGTGGCCAGAGTCCGCATCCCGAGGTCCACCCCGGCACGGGTGGTCGGCCGGGCCGCGGCCCGTGGGGTGGTCGGTGTGCGCAGCGCGTATCCGACCGAGATGAACAACCGACCCCACCGCTGCGACAGCGTCATGTTAAGGATCCGGGCGCGCCCACCCGCGACGTGGCGTTGCACCCGGCGGGTGTTCTCCATTGACCGCAGCCGGCCGATCACCGGCAGCGTGATGGTGCGCCGATCGGCGTCCAGGCGCATCGCCCCGGTGCTGAACCGGACCAGGCCAGGGTCATGGCGGGCGGAGGTGAACCGGGGAAAGCCCACTCGGCGACCTGCGCGGGTTCCGGTCTTGCTGGCATGCCAGTTGTCCAATGCCCGTGCCAGGTCGGCCAGTCCGCTGGAGTATGCCTCTTTGGAGTTCTCCGCCCACCACGGTGCCACCTTGTCCTTGGCCCGGTTCCACGCCCAGCGCAGCGACGCTAGATCCCAACCCACCGACACATGCTGCGGGTCAGCCTGACGCGCCGCAAGATCGGTCTTCACCTGCGCCAAACCCCAGTTGAACGCCTTGCGGCGAGCACCGAAATGCGACCGGATCAACGCGCGGCGATCCGCGTCGTGCGGCCGCTGCACCTAGAATTTCGCCGCCGTCACCATCCAGCCCGTCGGCACCGGCTCACCACGGCTTCCCGTGGCGGCGAAATCATCGCCGTCCCCGTCATATAGGTCGAACGACACCGACACCGCTTCCACTGCCGGGCGGTGCACCTCGAAATCGGGGCCCACATCCACCAGCCGCGACACCCTCGGCGTGCCGTCCTTGCCCGCCTTACCCGGCAGGTGCTCGCCACCAGTCAACGCCTCCACCCGCGCTGCCTGCCCAGCCGTGCGTAGACCGACGAAAATCGCCTCAGCCAACTACTTTCAGCGCCGGTGGAAGCACCGGTGCGACCTTGCCATCACCGAGGTCGATCCAGTGGATTCTGGCACTGTGGAGCGCACCGGCCGCCCAGCCGTCGGTGTCGCCACAGTCCTTCATCGCCCGCAGATA
>JAVRPF010000954.1:0-4634 GCA_032162385.1 Mycobacterium sp. | reverse complement strand
CCAAAGCCGGGCAGCACGAGGAACGCCTGCAGCATCTTGGCCAGGAAGCCGACGCCCACCGCGGCCCCGGCACCGACCAACCACCACCTGCTGGCGTCGCGTTCGCAGGCGCGCTGCACGCAGTACGCGCCGGCGACGAGCATCAGCACGAGCAGCGCGTCGGGGTTGTTGAACCGGAACATCAACGCGGCCACGGGCGTCAGCGCGAACACCGCACCGGCCAGCAACGCCGCCCCTGGACCCGAGGCGCGGCGCACGGCGACGTAGAGCAACGCGACCGCCGCCACCCCTTCCAGCGCCTGCGGCACCAGCACGCTCCAGGAGTTGAGCCCGAACAGGCGCACCGAGAGGTCCATCACCCAGAGCGCGGCGGGGATCTTGTCGACGGTGATCGCATTGCTCGCGTCACTGGACCCGAACAGCATCGCCGTCCAGTTCTGCCCGCCGGCCTGCGCCGCGGCGGAGTAGAAGGCGTTGCCCCATCCGCTGGCCGACAGATTCCACAGGTAGAGCCCGGCGGTGACCACCATCAGCACGCCGAACGCCACCCGCTCGCGCCCGTCGAAGCGGGGGCGCACCGCGGCCGCGCGGTCTGGGCTGGCGGCAGGCGTCGATGCGCGCGGCAGTACGACGGTCACCGGTTGATTCTCACGCGGCCGGCTAGGCGTCCGATTTGCCCGCGCTGTGGGTCGTCTGTGAACCGCCGGGGAGCCGGACCACGAACTCGGTGCCGCCTGGTCCACTTCGGACGTCGATCGTGCCGTCGTGGGCCTTGACCACGGCCGCGACGATGGCCAGCCCGAGACCCGTGCTGCCACCGCGCCGCGACCGCGACGAATCGCCGCGCGCGAACCGTTCGAAGATCTCCGGCTGCAGGGCCGATGGAATGCCTGGGCCGTCGTCAGCCACCGCGAGCACCACCGCACTCTTGTCGTCGCGCCCCAGCGACGTCGTCACCAGCGTCCCGGCAGGCGTGTGCGTCCTGGCGTTGGCCAGCAGGTTCCCCAGCACCTGATGCAACCGCGCCCCGTCGCCGACCACCAGCACGGGCTCGTCGGGCAGATCGAGCGACCACCGGTGCTCGGGACCGGCGATGTGCGCGTCGCTGACGGTGTCGACGACCAACCGGGATAGATCGACGGGTTCGCGGATCAGCGGACGACCGGCGTCCAGGCGCGCGAGCAGAAGCATGTCCTCGACCAACTGGGTCATCCGTCCGGTCTCGGACTCGACGCGGCTCATCGCGTGGGCGACGTCGTCGGGCAGTTCGGCGCGCTTGCGCTGCGCAAGCTCGGTGTAGCCGCGGATCGCGGCCAGCGGCGTCCGCAACTCGTGACTGGCGTCGGCGACGAACTGGCGCACCCTGGTTTCGCTGGCGTGCCGGGCCGACATCGCACCCGCGATGCGGTCAAGCATCCGGTTCAGCGCGGAGCCGAGCTGGCCGATCTCGGTGTGGCCGCCCGCGGGGTCGACGCGCACGATCAGCGTCGGCAACCGCACCTCGCCCTTGTCCAGCTCGAGGTCGGCCACCTCGCGGGCCGCAGCGGCAACCCTTGAGAGCGGGGCGAGTTGGCGGCGGATGATCAGGATGCCCGCGATGGTCGCGCCGACCAGCGCCACGACGGCGATCACGCAGAACATGCCGAGCACCCACAGCAGGGTGTTGTCGACGACCGCGGTCGGCAGGCCGGTCACGATCGTCTGCCCACCGTGGCGGGCGTGCAGGCCGATGACCCGGTAGCGGCCGAGGCCCTCGAGTTCGATGGTCTGCGGCCTCCGGTTCGGTTCGACGGTCGCGAGCTGAGCCGCCGCGGCGGCGCTCACCGCGGACCGGCCACCATCGGCGGTGATCACTCCGGCGTCGACCGAACCGTCCCGCTCGACGACGGCGCCCACCGTTCGGGCGGCCTGGCCAGGAGCGTTCAGGAACCGGGGGCCGGGGCCGGTCTCCGGGTCGAACCGCTCCCGGTACATGGGTCCCGGTGGCATGCCAGGGAGGCTGGGCGGCACGGGAAAATACTGCGGGCCGGGGCCATCTGGCGGTCCGGGGACCTCAGGCGGACCGGGGCCGTCGGGTCGCCCGAGGATCGCCATTGGGCCGCCGAACGACGGTAGCGGATTGTCGAAGATCGCGGTTGAACGCCTGCCTGCCTCAAGCAACTGATCGTCGAGTTGGTGAGACAGGAAGCGCTCCAACGCGAACTCGGTCGCGACGCCGATGCCTGCGCATACGGCGGCCAGCAGGACCACCTGGGTGAGCAGTAGCCGAACGCGCAGCGACCACGTACGCGGCAACCAGAACCTGGTCCGCGACTGCGCGCTCAATCGTTCGCCGTCCGGCTCCGTGCTCAATATTCGGCGTCCGGCTCAGTGCTCAACGATCGCCTCCGGCTCAGCGGGCCGGTTTGAGGACGTACCCGGCGCCCCGCAGGGTGTGGATCATCGGCTCGCGTCCACTGTCGATCTTCTTCCGCAGATACGACACGTACAGCTCGACGATGTTCGACCGGCCGCCGAAGTCGTAACTCCACACCCGGTCCAGGATCTGCACCTTGCTCAGCACGCGCTTCGAATTGCGCATCATGAACCGCAGTAGTTCGAACTCGGTGGCGGTCAGCGTGATGGGTTCGCCTGCGCGGGTGACCTCGTGACTGTCCTCGTCGAGCACCAGATCCCCGACGACGATCTGGGCGCCGCCCGTCTCGTTCGCCACGCCGGTGCGGCGCAGCAGGGCGCGCAACCGCAGCACCACCTCCTCGATGCTGAACGGCTTGGTCACGTAGTCGTCCCCGCCCGCGGTCAGTCCGGCGATGCGGTCCTCGACCGAATCCTTGGCGGTCAGCAGTAGCAGCGGCAAAGCGGGGATCTGCTCCCGCAACCGGTGCAGGACGTCGAGGCCGCTCATGTCGGGCAGCATGACATCGAGCACGACGACGTCGGGCGGGTTGTCGCGGGCCAGCGAGATCGCCGTCGCGCCGTCGCCGGCGGTGGCGATGTCCCAACCCTCATAGCGCAACGCCATGGAGACCAGCTCGGCCAGCACCGGCTCGTCATCGACGACGAGCACGTTGATCGGCTTTCCGTCGGCCCGGCGCATCACGACGCGGCCGGGATCGTTGTCATGGACTGATCCGTTCGCGGTGGTCACAAGCGCCATTATTCGCGCACCCGATAGGCGGATGCTGTGGTGATTCTATGCGCGGGCTGTGAGGCCCGGAACGCACGTGATCACCAGCCGCGGCGCACAGCAGACACACGAGTCGAACCCGCACAGTGGTCAGATGAACACCTGGAGCGTGCGCGGAACCGCGGTCGCCGTCGGCGTCGCAGCCGTCATAGCCGGTGTCGGCGGAGCGGCGGTCTACGCCGCCACGGACAGCGGTCCGCGCATGACGGGCACGCACAGCGGCCCCGGACTTGGCCAGGGCGACCGGCTCGGCGGGCCACCCCACGACGCCATCGCCAGAACTGCCGCGCCGGATTCCGCCACTCTGCACGGCGAGTTCGTGGTGGCCGACGGGACGGGCACGTTCCGCACGGTGATCTCCCAGACGGGCCGCGTCACTGCCATTTCGACCACCTCAGTCACCGCGCGCAGCGACGACGGGTACAGCCAGACCTATGTCATTCCGGCTGCCGCCGCCACCCCACCCGTCGCCGTCGGCGACCCGGTGACGATCCAGGCGACCCGCACCGGGCAGACGGCAACGGTCACCAGCATGGGTGAGCCGAGCGTCGCCGGGCACCGAGGCCAAAGCGGGCCGCCGACAGGCGCGAACTGACCCCGGCATCGGGTATTACGGGGTTGCGAAGCCCTCGGGCGTCGTCGCCGTCACCGGCGGGGTGGCAACCGGCGTCGGCGGCTCAGACGGTGCCGTCGTCGTCGTGGTCGCGGTTTGCCCCAGCGTCGCCGAGGGATCGGATACGACGGTGTCGGACGGCGCATGGACCGCCCCCAAGGCCACAGTCAACGCACCCATCGCGAGTACCGCACCGGCTCCCGCGGTCGCAGACATCACCTTCAACTTGGTGGAATGCACCTGTGATCACTCCAATTCGATCTCACGTCAGCAAGAGAGGCAAACACAACCCCTCCATCCGACGGGTAACCGAATCGGGCGGAGAACAAACGCAGGACGCCTGCGCCTAAGTACTTAGCTCAGGGTTATTGCCTACGGCAGACCAATCTCCTCCGACGGCAGCGGCGCGGGACCCTTGATCGATGGCGCCGCCTGGCCGATGACGGGAGCAGTGGGCGGCGTCGTCTCGGTGCTGGTCGCTCCGACGGTCATCGTGCCGCTCTTCGCCACGTCGTGGCCTGCGTGTTCCTGCGTGAACGCAGCGTTCATGGCGCCGAGAGCCACGACGGCGGTGCCGCCGATGACCGCGGCGTATACCTTGACGTTCCTGCGGTTGGTCGAACTCATCGCTATTCCTCAAGTCGGGGTGATGGTCGGCGGATCTGAAATTCGAGTGAACGCCCCTCGACTGTGAGGACGCTGGTCTGGCGGTGCGAGTTGGCTAGGCGTTCCGCCGCGCCCAAAACACCACTTCACAGCCGTCCCGTCGCCGATCTCCTACCCTGTGCCCATGCGGAATCCGGCGGGCGCGGCGTGACGCGTTTCCTAGCCCGT
>JAVRPF010000953.1:0-2588 GCA_032162385.1 Mycobacterium sp. | reverse complement strand
GCCATCCCTGCCGTAGCCGATGGCGACTTGAAAATCCAGCTGCCTGCTATAGCTCAGCACCGCGAGGACCTTGTCGTAGAAGGCCTTCGACTTCTCCCAATCGCTGCAGTTGATTCCGAAGTGATCGATCACGGAGCCAATCCTGGCACGCGGAGATGACGCGGTCGTACATTCAGAACATGTCCTTCGATCTGATCATTCGCAACGGCACGATCGTCGACGGCCTCGGTGGCGAGCCGTTCGTCGGCGACGTCGCGGTGTCCGACGGCATCATCACGGCGGTTGGGGCCGTTGACGGCGAGGCAGGCCGCGAGCTCGACGCCACCGGGCTGCTCGTCACCCCCGGCTTCGTCGACCTGCACACGCACTACGACGGCCAGGCCATCTGGTCGGACCGCATGATCCCGTCCTCGGCGCACGGCGTGACCACCGCGGTGATGGGCAACTGCGGCGTCGGCTTCGCCCCCTGCCGGCCCGACGACCACGAGACGCTCGTCGACCTGATGGCCGGCGTCGAGGACATCCCCGGCGTCGTCATGGTCGACGGTCTGCCGTGGACGTGGGAGACATTCCCGGAATTCCTCGACGCGCTCGACGCCGGAAAGCGCGACATCGACGTCGCTGCATATCTCCCGCACTCGCCCCTACGTGTGTACGTGATGGGTCAGCGTGGCGTCGACCGCGAACCCGCCACCGCCGAGGACCTGGCGCTGATGCGCAAGCTGGCGGCGGAGGCCGTGGAGGTCGGGGCGCTGGGTTTCGCGTCGTCGCGGTTGACCTTGCACGAGTCCGAAAGCGGAAGCCGATACCCAGTTTCGAGGCAGGCCATGCCGAGATCGACGCGATCGCGCGCGGTGTCAAGGACGCAGGCGGCGGGCTGATCCAATTCGTCCCCGACCTGGTCGCAGGCGATTACGAGCCCGCGCTGCAGACGGTGTTCGACGTCGCGGCCGACGTGGGCCTGCCGGTGACGTTCACCTTGGCGATCGGCAACGCGGGCGACCCGTTCTTCGAGGAGGGGCTCAATCTGGTCGAGAAGGCCAACGCCGCGGGCGGTGACGTGACCGCGCAGATCTTCCCGCGGCCCATCGGTCTGGTCATCGGCCTCGAACTGTCCGGCAACCCGTTCGTGCTCTATCCGAGCTATCGGGAGCTCGCCCATCTGCCGCTGGCTGAGCGCGTAGCCGAGATGCGCAAACCCGAAGTTCGGAGGCGCATCCTCGCCGACAAGCCGGCCTCCGACGGACATCCGCTGATGTTCGCCGCCCAGGCGTGGGACTGGATGTTCACGCTGGGCGATCCGCCGAACTACGAACCCGACCCGTCGGACAGCATCGGCGCCAGGGCGCGGGCGCGCGGAGTCAACCCCCTCGAAGAGGCCTACGACCGCGTGCTGGACGACGACGGGCACGCGATGCTGCTGATCACGCTGGCCAACTTCCGGGACAGCTCGTTGGACACCGTGGCGAAACTGCTCCGTCGCGACGACGTCGTCCTCGGCCTTGGCGACGGCGGCGCGCACTACGGAATGATCTGCGACGCAAGCTTTCCCACCTACATGCTGGCGCACTGGGCGCGCGACCGCGCGACGGGCCGACTGTCGGTGGCCGAGGCGGTGCGCGAACTGACTGCGGTACCCGCCCGGGTGGCCGGACTGGCCGACCGCGGGCGCATCGCCGTCGGCTACAAGGGTGATCTCAACGTCATCGAGCATGCCGCGTTGCGTTTGCACAAGCCGGTGATCGCCCACGACCTGCCCCCCGGCGGCCGCAGGCTCGATCAGAGTGCCGACGGATACGTGGCGACGATCGTGTCCGGCGAGGTGATCGCCCAGAACGGCGTGCCCACCGACGCGCGACCGGGCAAGCTGGTGCGTGGCCGTCGCCCCGCCCCCGCCTGATTCCCGCGAGCAGACGCAAACGCCCCCAAAATTCGGCGTGTCGGGGTGCCTTTGCGTCTGCTCGCGCGGGGGTTGTGACACACGAAAAGGCCCGGCGTGCGGAGCACGCCGGGCCTTCCGTAGTAGCTGGACTTAGAAGTCCATGCCGCCCATGCCACCGGTCGGGTCGCCCGCGGGTGCGGACGCCTTCTCCGGCTTGTCGGCGACGACGGCCTCGGTGGTGAGGAACAGCGCCGCGATGGATGCCGCGTTCTGCAGCGCCGAGCGAGTGACCTTGACCGGGTCGGCGACGCCGGCCTTCAGCAGGTCCTCGTACTCGCCGGAAGCAGCGTTCAGGCCGTGGCCGGCGGGAAGGTTGGTGACCTTCTCGGCGACGACGCCCGGCTCCAGGCCGGCGTTGAAGGCGATCTGCTTCAGCGGAGCCGACAGCGCAACGCGCACGATGTTGGCACCAGTGGCCTCGTCACCCTCGAGCTTCAGCTCGTCGAGCGCAGGAGCCGACTGCAGCAGAGCCACGCCGCCACCGGCGACGATGCCCTCTTCCACGGCGGCCTTGGCGTTGCGCACTGCATCTTCGATGCGGTGCTTGCGCTCCTTGAGCTCCACCTCGGTGGCAGCTCCGGCCTTGATCACCGCAACACCGCCGGCCAGCTTGGCCAGGCGCTCCTGCAGCTTCTCGCGGTCGTAG
>JAVRPF010000952.1:0-6619 GCA_032162385.1 Mycobacterium sp. | reverse complement strand
CCGGTTTCGCTGGCGGCCAACGGCATTCATCTGTCGTTCGGTACGAACGCGGTGTTGCGTGGCGTCGACGTCGACGTACCCGCCGGGACCACCGCCGCGGTGATCGGACCATCGGGGTCGGGCAAGTCGACGTTGTTGCGCACCCTCAACCGGCTCTACGAACCGGACAAGGGCGACATCCTGCTCGACGGCCGCTCGGTGCTCAAGGACGATCCCGACCAGTTGCGCCAGCGCATCGGCATGGTGTTTCAGCAGTTCAACCTGTTCCCGCACCGCACGGTGCTCGACAACGTCACGCTGGCGCCGCGCAGGCTCAAACGCCTCGGGGCCGACGTGGCGCGCGACCTCGGCCTGGCGCAGCTGGAGCGAGTTGGCCTGCGGCACAAGGCCGATGTCCGTCCCACCACGTTGTCGGGTGGACAGCAGCAGCGGGTTGCGATCGCGCGCGCCCTCGCGATGGCGCCCCAGGTGATGTTCTTCGACGAGGCGACCTCGGCCTTGGATCCCGAGTTGGTGAAGGGCATCCTGGCACTGATGGCCGACCTCGGGTCGGACGGGATGACGATGGTGGTCGTCACGCACGAGATGGGTTTCGCTCGGTCCGCCGCCGACTCGGTGGTGTTCATGGATCACGGAACGGTTGTCGAGTCGGGCCCACCCGAGCGGATATTCGAAGGCGCCGAGACCGACCGGCTGCGCCAGTTCCTTTCCCAGGTGCTGTAGGCCGAGCAACGTTCTGGCATGCGCCGTCAGGTGCGGATGTCCGCCAGTTGAAACGAAATCGCCGCATGTCGGGGTTCTGGCAGGCAATGACAGGTTAGACTAGCGAATTATGGTAGAGACCGAACCTCAGGTCACTGAGCTGGCCGGAGAGCTGCAGCAGGTGCTCTCCAAAATGTTCTCTGTACTGCGCCGCGGAGACTCCAACCGCGCCACTGCCGAAGGTACAGCCGATCTCACCCTGGCTCAGTTGTCCATCCTGTTGACCCTGCTCGACAAGGGTCCGATCCGGATGACCGAACTCGCCGCGCACGAACGCGTGCGCACCCCGACCACCACCGTCGCGATCCGCCGGCTGGAGAAGCTCGGACTGGTCAAGCGCTCGCGGGATCCGTCCGATCTGCGCGCCGTTCTGGTCGACGTCACCCCCCGCGGACTGGTCCAGCACCGCGAGGCCATCGCCACGCGCCGGGCCAAGCTGGCCGGCATGCTGAGCAAGCTCAGCGACGAGGAGCGGGCGGCACTGACGAAGGCGCTCGAGCCGCTGGCGCGGCTGGCCGAACAGGCGATCGACGACTAGCCCAGCCAGTCCAGCACGGCGGCCGCCGTCCACGACTGCTGCATGCTGCCCAACGGTTCGCCCGTGAAGGGTTCGTAGTATTCGGCGAACGTGCCGTCACTGGCCTGGCGCAGCCCCTCGCGTCGCAGCATCGACGACCGTTCGGCCCACCCCCGGCGGGCGAAGCACCAGGAGAACAGCCACGTCGTCACCGGCCAGATGGGGCCGCGCCAGTACTCCCGCGCGCGGAAGTCCCGCGACACCGGAGAGGTCGTCGGGATCAACGAGTACTTGAGGTCAGGATGCCCGCAGAACCGCGGGCCGTCCAGCAACCGCAGCAGGCTGCGCTCCTTGTCGTGCGGCAGACCCCCGCACAGCAACGGCGCGAACTGCGCGACCGTCTCGGTGGCCACCCACCGTTCGGCCCGAACGTCGTAATCCCGTGCCGCACCGGTTCTCTCGTCGGAGGTGTCGACGACGCCCTTTCGGAACCGCTCGGCCCAGGAGTACAGGTCGCGAACGTCGGCTTTGGGCCGCTTGTAGTCCTCGCCGATCTCCGCCAGCACCGTGCAGGCCACCGACAGGATGGCCGACACGAAAACGTCCTCGACGGCGAAGCTCATCACCTTCGGCAACAGCTCGTCGTCGTAGCGGACCGACTTCATCTCCTCGAGCAGCCACAGGTACCGGTCGTACTCGACGTCGGACGGCCGCTGAGTGGCGTCGGTGACGATCGCGTTGTCCTCGCGCTGGTATTCGGGCACGCTGCCGGGAATCACGTTGGCATAGGAGCTGTCCCAGCGCGGCGAGTTGTCCATGCCGGACTCCCAGCCGTGGTACAGCGTGACCCGACCGCGCGACTTGGGGTCGCGTGCCTCGGCCAACCAGCGGTGCCAGCGGACCAGATCGGCCCAGCGGCGGTCGAGGAACGACTCGGCGACGGCACGAGTGGAGCGGCCCCGCGTCCGGGCGTGGTCGAGGATGCGCTGGACGGCGATCGCGTGGACGGGCGGCTGGGTGATCCCCGACGTGTGCCGGTTGCGCGGCGCGTTGGCCGCCAACGCCGAGCAGGCCCACCGCGCCGGCCCTGGGAAGTACCCGTCGACGCCGTTGGCGAACACGATGTGCGGGATCATCCCGTTCAGCCACTGCGCGGACAGCAGCGTGTCCAGCTCGACGACCGCCCGTTCCACGCTCAGGGGCGCCAAACCGATCGCGACGAACGCCGCGTCCCAGCTCCACATATGTGGGTACAGCAGGGGCGCGGCGGTGGTCATCACGCCGAGGTCGTTGCCACGCAGGAGGTAGGCGGCGCGGGCCGCCAGTTGCGTGGGCGCGAAGCTGGGATCGGGGGGCATTGCTTCAATGATGCGACCTCAAGCCGAACTATGCAGGTCGGTACTGTGACGACGTGCCGACCGCGATGATCACAGGGGCCGGCGGCGGGCTCGGTGCCGCCATCGCCACAGCTCTGGCGCCCACCCATACGCTGCTGCTGGCGGGCCGCCCGTCGGACCGCCTCGACGCACTCGCCGAGCGACTCGGCGCCCCCACCTGGCCGTTGGACCTCACCGATCCCGACTCCATCGAGGCGGGCGCCGAGGTGCTGACCGACCTCGACGTGCTGATCCACAACGCGGGGGTGTCCTTCCCCGGGCGCGTCGCCGAGTCCACCGTCGACGAATGACGCGCCACTCTCGAGGTCAACGTCGTCGGCACGGTCGCGCTCACGCTGGCGTTGCTACCCGCCCTTCGCAGCGCACGAGGGCACGTGATCTTCATCAACTCCGGTGCTGGACACAATGCCTCACCCGGGCTGGCGTCCTACTCGGCCAGCAAGTTCGCGTTGCGGGCGTTCGCCGACTCGCTGCGCACCGACGAGCCCGACCTGCGCGTCACCTCCGTGCACCCGGGTCGGATCGCCACCGACATGCAGCGCGACCTGGTCGCCTACGAGGGTCGCGACTACGTTCCGGAACACTTCTTGCAACCCGAGACGGTGGCCGCGGTGGTGGCACAGGCGGTGGCGACGCCGCCCGACGGGCACGTGTACGAAGTCGTCATCCGGCCGCGCTAGGTGTCTGGATGGCGGAGCCGTTCGAGGTGCACGGGGCAGCCATCGCCGACCTGCAGAGCGGGCGGGTCACAGCGGTCAGGCGCACCCCGCCACCCCGCATCCCACCCCTCCCCCGGTGATTTCGGCGTGATCGGTCGCGGTCATCGCGACTCAGCACGCCGAAATCGCAGTCAGGCGACGATGTTGACGAGCTTGCCGGCCACCACGATGATCTTCTTCGGGACGGCGCCGGCCAGGAAGGCGGCGACCTTCTCGTCGGACAGCGCGGCGGCCTCCAACGCGTCGGCGTCGGCGTCGGCCGCGACGGTGATGCGCCCGCGCACCTTGCCGTTGACCTGGACGGGGTACTCGACGGTGTCCTCGACCAGGTAGGCCGGATCGGCCTGCGGGAACGGCCCGTGCGCCAGCGACGTGTCGTGGCCAAGGCGCCGCCACAGCTCCTCGGCCAGGTGCGGCGCCAGCGGCGCGACCATCAGCACCAGCGGCTCGACGGCCGCGCGGGCGCTCACGCCTTCCTTGGTCAGGTGGTTGGTGTACTCGATCAGCTTCGCCGCGGCGGTGTTGTTCCGCAGCGCCGCATAGTCTTCCGCGACGCCAGCGATGGTCTTGTGCAGCAGCCGCAGCGTCTCGTCACCTACGGCCTCGTGGTCCGCCACCCGTTCGACGCCGGTGCCCTCGTCGACCACCACGCGCCAGACCCGCTGCAGGAAGCGGTACGCCCCGACGACGTCCTTGGTGGCCCACGGCCGCGACGCCTCCAACGGACCCATCGACATCTCGTAGACGCGCAGGGTGTCGGCGCCGTAGTCCTCGCAGATCTCATCGGGCGACACCGAGTTCTTCAGGCTCTTGCCGATCTTGCCGAACTCCTGAGACACCTCGATCTCGCCGTCGGGTGACGGGTACCAGTACTTGCCTTCGCGCTCAACGACTTCCGCGGCGGGAACGTAGGAGCCCCGCGCATCGGTGTATGCGAACGCCTGGATGTAGCCCTGGTTGACCAGTCGCCGGTACGGTTCGCGCGAGCTGACGTGCCCGAGGTCGTAGAGCACCTTGTGCCAGAACCGCGAATAGAGCAGGTGCAGCACCGCGTGCTCGACGCCGCCGACGTACAGGTCGACGCCACCGGGGTCGTGCGCGCCGTGCTCGGCCGGCCGCGGCCCCATCCAGTACGCCTCGTTCTCCTTGGCGCAGAACGTCTCCGAGTTATGCGGGTCGGCGTAACGCAGCTCGTACCACGAACTGCCCGCCCACTGCGGCATCACGTTGGTGTCGCGGGTGTAGGGCCGCAGCCCGTCGCCGAGGTCGAGGTCGACGTGCACCCACTCGGTGGCCTTGCCCAGCGGGGGCGAGGGCTCGCTGTCCGCGTCGTCGGGGTCGAACTGCACCGGCGAGTAGTCCGCGATGTCGGGAAGTTCTACGGCCAGCATCGACTCCGGCAGCGGATGGGCGCGGCCGTCGGCGTCGTAGACGATCGGGAACGGCTCGCCCCAGTAGCGCTGCCGGGCGAACAGCCAGTCCCGCAGCTTGTACTCGACACGGGCCCGGCCGCGGCCGTCGGCCTCCAACCGCGTCACGATGGCCTCCTTGGCCGACGCGACGCTAAGCCCGTCCAGGTCGCCGGAGTTCACCAGCACACCGTCACCGTTGTAGGCGGCCTGTGAAACGTCGCCACCGCTGATCACTTCGACGATCGGCAGGCCGAATTCGTTGGCGAAGTCCCAGTCGCGCTGGTCGCCGCCCGGCACCGCCATGATCGCGCCGGTGCCGTAGCCGATCAGCACGTAGTCGGCGATGAACACCGGAATGCGTTGGCCGTTCACCGGATTGATCGCGTAGGCACCCGTGAACACGCCAGTCTTGGCCTTGTTCTCCTGACGCTCGAGATCGGACTTCGCCGCGATCGCCGCCCGGTAGGACGCCACCGCCTCGGCCGGCGTCGCCGCGCCGTAGGTCCATCGCGAGTCAACCCCGTCGGGCCAGTCGGAGGCGGTGAGTCGCTCGACCAGCGGATGCTCCGGCGCCAGCACCATGTAGGTGGCACCGAACAAGGTGTCCGGTCGCGTGGTGAAGACCTCGATGTCGCCTGCGTCGGTGGCGAACTGCACCTCGGCTCCGGTGGACCGACCGATCCAGTTGCGCTGCATGGCTTTGACCTTGTCGGGCCAGTCCAGCACGTCGAGGTCGTCGAGGAGCCGGTCGGAGTATGCGGTGATGCGCATCATCCACTGCCGCAACCGCTTCCGGAACACCGGGAAGTTGCCGCGATCGCTGCGGCCGTCCGACGTCACTTCCTCGTTGGCCAGCACCGTGCCAAGCCCCGGGCACCAGTTCACCACCGAGTCGGCCCGATAGACCAGCCGGTAGGCGTCCACCACGTCGGTGCGCTCGCCGACGGTTAGCTCCGACCACGTGCGGCCGTCCTCCAGAGCGCGCGCGCCCGATTCGAACTCCGCGATCAACTCGCTGATCGGCCGCGCCTTGTCGACCGCGGGGTCGAACCACGCGTTGTAGATCTGCAGGAAGATCCACTGCGTCCACTTGTAGAAGTCGACGTCGGTGGTGGCGAAGCTGCGGCGTGCGTCGTGCCCAAGACCGAGACGGCTCAGCTGACGACGGAAGTTGACGATGTTGGCCTCGGTGCGCGTGCGGGGATGCGTGCCGGTCTGCACCGCGTACTGCTCGGCGGGTAATCCGAACGCGTCGAAGCCCAACGCGTGCAGCACATTGCGGCCGGTCATCCTGAAGTACCTGGCATAGACGTCGGTGGCGATGTAGCCAAGGGGGTGCCCGACGTGCAGACCCTCACCCGACGGGTACGGGAACATGTCCTGCACGAACATCTTGTCCGCGGGCACCGTGCTGCCGTCGGTGGGAGCCAGAGAACCGACCGGATTGGGCACGTTGAACGTGCCCGACCGCGCCCACGTCTCCTGCCAGCCGCGCTCGATCTCCCCGGCCAGGTCCGCGGTGTAGCGGAACTGCGGGGTGTCCGAAGCGTCGGAGTCGCCGTCCCGATCAGTCACGTGAACAGGGTAGTAAACGGCGTGTGCACGGCGGTCGGCGCGCCATGTGGCCCAGGTCACCGCGATTCGCCGGGCTCCGGCAACGGCTTGATCTCGGATTCGTTGCAGACCGGTCAGCGCATGGTTGCGAGTCGATTCCAGCCCTGGTGGCAAACACTCGGGGGTGGATATGGTCGGCGCCTGACCACGGGCATCCCCGCTCTGGTTGGGGAAAGTTCGTTTCGGAAGGACCGCGTC
>JAVRPF010000951.1:0-4207 GCA_032162385.1 Mycobacterium sp. | reverse complement strand
TCCCGATGCCGGTGGATACGGCCGCGGCCTTGCGTTCGATCAGGGCCGCCGACTTGGGGCCGGGGATGGTGGTGGCCAGGTAGCGGCTCTGTTCGAGGGTGCTCACGTCTGACTCCTGCGAGGGTGGCGGCAATGTGGCGATGGGACGCCCAGGCGACATCGAAGCGTCCTGTCAGAGCCTAGTCGGCGATCCCTCCTGCGTGACCTGAAAACCTCGGTTCAGACCGCGGATGGGCATGGAATGCGCACTCAGAGCGGGTGAATGGCGCGTATTCGGTGGTTCACCGGGGTTCGTCGACGACGGTGCGGGAGCGCACGACGAACGCCAGGTGCTGCAGACCGGTCTGGTGCCGCGAGTACGGCGACGTCTCGGCCGACGGATAGCAGCCAGACGGGTAGAAGAAGAGGCGAACTCGTCCTCGGCCGCCAGCGGCCCGCAGATCGGGCACGTTGACGCCAAGGTGGCCGAGCATTGAGCGACGCTAACAGCCATGGCGGCTGACGGGGGCGGTCGGTCGCCGGCCGCTGTAATGGCACACTGGATGACCAAGAGGCCGCCCGGTGACCCGTCCGTCCGGGGGCCGCCAACCGCAAGACCGACACGAAAGACAGTTGCTGAGATGGACCTCGTCGTCTTCCTGCCCCTGCTCATCATCCTCGGCGCGTTCATGTTCTTTGCGTCGCGCCGCCAGAAGAAGGCCATGCAGGCCACCATCAACCTGCACGAGTCGTTGACCGTCGGGGATCGCATTCACACCACGTCGGGCCTCCAGGGCACCATCGTCGGCATCGGCGACGACACCATCGACCTGGAGATCGCGCCGGGTGTGGTCACCACGTGGATGAAGTTGGCCGTCCGTGACCGAGTCCAAGACGACGACGACTTCGATGACGACGACACCGACATCGACGTTGACGACAACACCGATGTCGACGACAACACCGTGGTCAACGAGGCGCCCGCCGACCCGGACCAGGTCAGGAAAGACTGACGGCTGAGGTCTCAGCCCGACCACGTACCCTTTGCGGTGCTTCCGTACAGACCTGAGGAGACCCAAGCAACGTGGCATCGTCTTCTGCGCCGGTGCACCCGTACCGCTACCTGACGCTCTTCCTTGTTCTACTGATCGGTGCCTACCTGCTGGTGTTCTTCACTGGCGACAAGCAGGCCAAGCCCAAGCTCGGCATCGATCTGCAGGGCGGGACGCGCGTCACGCTGACCGCACGCACCCCCGACGGTTCGGCGCCCACCCGCGAGGCCCTTGCGCAGGCCCAGGACATCATCAGTGCCCGCGTCAACGGGCTGGGTGTCTCCGGCTCGGAGGTCGTGGTCGATGGGTCCAACCTGGTGATCACCGTGCCGGGCAACGACGGCAACGAGGCCCGCAACCTCGGCCAGACCGCACGGCTCTACATCCGACCTGTGATCCACTCGATCCCGGCCGCAGGCCAGCAGCCCGCGCCCGGGCAGGCCCCGCCCGGTGGGGTGCCGGGCGCACCGGGACTGCCTGGCGCACCGGGCGCACCGGGAGCACCGGGCGCACCGGGGCTGCCTGGCGCACCGGGCATGCCCCCACTCATCGCCCCGGCGGAGCCGGAGGCTCCGATCACGCCGCCCACTCCGGGACAACCGCCACGCCCCGCGCCCCCGGAGCAGCCCGCGCCCCCGGGGCAGCCCGCGCCAGCGGAGCCCGCACCCCAGCCACGGCCCTACCCCGAGGCGCCGCCGTCGCCAACACCGTCACCCCCGCCCGCGCCCGGCCCGGCTCCGAGTCCTGCCCCGCAGAGTCCGGCGCCGCCGACGCCCAACCCGCGGGCCGACCTGGCGCAGCGAATCGCCGACGAGAAGGCGCTCCGGCAGAGCGCCGATCAGCAGATTCAAGTCCTGGCGTTGCAATTCCAGGCCACCCGCTGCGGCGACGAAGACGTGCTGGCCGGCAACGATGACCCCAAGCTGCCGCTGGTGACCTGCTCACAGGACCACAAAGAGGTCTATCTGCTGGACAAGTCGATCATCAGCGGTGAGGGGATCGCGAACGCGACCTCGGGGCTGGACCAGCAGCGCGGCGAGTACGTCGTCGACGTGGAGTTCAAGGGCGACGCCTCCAACGTCTGGGCGGACTTCACCGCCGCCAACGTCGGCACCCAGACCGCGTTCGTCCTCGACTCGCAGGTGGTCAGCGCCCCGGTGATCAACGAGGCGATCCCCGGCGGCCGGACTCAGATCACCGGCCAGTTCACCGCAGACTCGGCGCGCCAACTGGCCAACGTACTCAAGTACGGTTCGCTGCCGTTGTCCTTCGAGTCATCAGAGGCCGAAACCGTCTCCGCGACACTGGGATTGACGTCGCTTCGGGCCGGCCTGATCGCGGGGGCCATCGGCCTGGCGCTGGTGCTGGTGTATTCGCTGCTCTACTACCGGGTGCTGGGGCTACTCACGGCCCTGTCGCTGATCGCCTCCGGCGCAATGGTGTTCGCGATCCTGGTGCTGCTCGGCAGATACATCGGCTACACGCTCGACCTGGCCGGCATTGCCGGTCTGATCATCGGCATCGGCACCACCGCCGACTCGTTCGTGGTGTTCTTCGAACGCATCAAGGACGAGATACGCGAAGGGCGTTCGTTCCGCTCGGCCGTGCCACGTGGCTGGGCGCGCGCCCGCAAGACCATCCTGTCGGGCAACGCGGTCAGCTTCCTGGCTGCGGCGGTGTTGTACTTCCTTGCCGTCGGACAGGTCAAGGGCTTCGCGTTCACGCTGGGACTGACCACCATCCTCGACGTCGTGGTGGTGTTCCTGATTACTTGGCCACTGGTCTACCTGGCATCGAAGTCCGCGACGCTGTCCAAACCGGCGTTCAACGGCCTCGGTGCGGTGCAACAGATTGCGCGGGAGCGCCGCGCGGCCGCAACTGTGACGGGAGGGAGGTAGCGACATGGCCGCCAAGCACGGGAAGGCCGACGACACCGACGACGCCGTCGCCGACGACGCCGTCACCGACGACGCCGTCACCGACGACGACCTCGCCACGACGGGTGTGGAGCTGACCGCGCCCAGTTCGGCCGCACCGCAACACGGGTTCTTCGTTCGGCTCTACACCGGCACCGGCGCGTTCGACGTCGTCGGCAAGCGCAAGCTGTGGTTCGGGATCAGCGGCCTGATCGTGCTGATCGCGCTCGCCAGCATCCTGCTCCGCGGCTTCACGTTCGGCATCGACTTCGAGGGCGGCACCAAGGTGTCCTTCCCTCGCGGTGAGGCGTCGACCCAGCAGGTCGAGGACGTCTTCAGCAGGACAGTGGGCCAGGCGCCCGATTCGGTCGTGGTGGTCGGCAACGGCGCGTCGGCGACCGTCCAGATCCGGTCCCAGACGTTGTCCAACGCCGACACGGAGAAGCTGCGCAACGCGCTGTTCGACACCTTCCAGCCCAAGGGCTCCGACGGTCAGCCCAGCAAGCAGGTGATCAGCGACTCCGCCGTATCGGAAACGTGGGGTGGCCAGATCACCAAGAAGGCGCTGATCGCGCTGGCGGTGTTCCTGGTGCTCGTCTCGATCTACATCGCGGTGCGCTACGAGCGCTACATGGCACTGTCCGCGCTCGCCGCGTTGGTGTTCGACCTGCTCACCACCGCGGGCGTCTACTCGATCGTCGGATTCGAGGTCACCCCGGCCACGGTCATCGGACTGCTGACCATCCTCGGCTTCTCGCTCTACGACACCGTCATCGTGTTCGACAAGGTCGAGGAGAACGTCCACGGCTTCGAACACACCACCCGAAGGACCTTCGCCGAACAGGCCAACCTCGCGATCAACCAGACCTTCATGCGGTCGATCAACACCAGCCTCATCTCGGTGCTGCCGATCGTGTCGCTGATCATCGTCGCGGTGTGGATGCTCGGTGTGGGCACGCTCAAGGACCTCGCGCTGGTGCAGCTGGTCGGCGTCGTCGTCGGCACCTACTCGTCCATCTTCTTCGCCACGCCGCTGCTGGTGACCATGCGCGAACGGACCGACATCGTCCGCGCCCACACCCGCCGCGTGATGAACCGGCGCCGCGGCGCGGCCGCCAAGACCGGTGGCGAGGTCGCCACCACCGCCGCCGCCGAGCCCGAGACCGTCGGGGCGTCCGTGGCCACCGCCGTGGCCGCGCCCGACAAGCCCGCACCCGGGGCGAAGCCGATCCGTCCCACCGGGAGGCCGTCGGGTAAGCG
>JAVRPF010000950.1:0-3091 GCA_032162385.1 Mycobacterium sp. | reverse complement strand
CGCCGGCGCGTTCGCCGACCCGCAGTCGCACTTCCACCACTACTCCACGCTGACCGACGACCAGGCGGTGTTCGCCGCCCGCGACATCTGGCATTCGATCAACCGGCCCAACCTGATCGAGAACATCCTGCCGACCCGGCCGCGCGCGACTCTGGTGTTGCGCAAGGACGCCGACCACTCGATCAACCGGCTGCGGCTCCGCAAGCTCTGACGCGCGTTATCGCTAAGGCGACTTACGGAGTCTCACCGGCGGTGAGCGCCGGGGAGACTCCGCAAACCACTGGCTAGCCGCGCATCCGGCGCAGGCCGAGGTATTGCAGGTCGGCCATCACCAGCGTGAAGACACCGCTGCCCAGCGTGAGCACGATGCCCGTCGTGGTCAGCGGCCAGACGCCGGCCAGTACCGCGATCACCGTTGCGACGGTGTAGACGAGGTTGCCGATGACGACCGCGCGGCCCGTCTGGCGCACCGACGTCCGCCGTGAGAGGGCGACAACGGTCACGCCGTAGACGATGAACAAGGCGCTCAGGGTGTACTCGAAGGCGGTGGTCGTGCCGGACAGCGACGACAGCTGCGGGGCGATCGCGACGCCCACGACGCCCATCACGCCGCTGATGACGGCGTCGAGGCGTAGCGCGAACCGCAGGAATGAGTCCTTGGCGGTGGTCGAGGCGGGGGGAACGGTGATGGCGGACATGGAAACTTCCCTTCGGTGGTTGTGGCGGTGCTTGTGGTGGTGCGGAGAGGCCGGTGCGGGCCGCACGCCGCAACCTCTTTCGGCGGGCGGCCACGCACCGGTTCGGAGGGAGTCACGCCAGACGGCGCACTCCGAGGTACTGCAGGTAGGCGAAACCGAGAGTGGCCGCGACGGTCGCAAGCATCATGACGACGCCCACGCCGGTCAGCGGGAGCACGCCGGCCACCAGGACCGCCACCACGACGATGGCGAAAACCACGTTCGCGGCGACGATGCCGACGCCGATGCGCCGGATGGCCGGGGCCGCGGCGAGCACGTACAGCGCGGCGCCGTAGACGACGAGCGCGGCGCCCGCCACCCATTCGGAAGCGGGCGACAGTCCCGACAACCGGGACAGTGGGTCGGCGGCGACGGCGATGAGCAGGCCCGCGCCTGCACACAGGGTGGCGTCGGTGCGCATGGCGAGGCGCAGCAGGGAATCGGTGCTGTCGAACACGGGGCGGGTGGCGATGGCGGTCATGGCGGGCTCCTCGGCGTTGAGGTTCTTGGTGAACACCACTGATGCTGCTCAGTAGGCACTGCCAGATCGACGCCTGACGCTGCCAATCACTGCCAGGCGCAGGTCAGCGGGGTTCAGGAGGTGGCGGGTACCGGGGTTCCGCGCAGGTCCGCGGCGATGACGCGCGCTGCCGCGTTCTGCCAGTTGTGCAGCGACCGCTGCGGCACCTCGGTGACGAACCACTGCCACGCCCGCCGGGCCACCGGGTCGAGACCGGCGGCCGTCGCGTTCTGTGCGTACGCCCGCACGCCGACCACGTAGGGGAAGTAGAGCGAGTTGTAGTGGCGCCACTGCTCGGTGGTGCCGAAGTCGCCGCCGTCACGCGGCTTGAGCGCCGCGATGCGGTCGGCGAGCAGCTCCTTGAGTTCGTTGGCCCGCTCCAACGGCTGATCGGGCACGCCGCGGCGGGCCAACCGATCGTCGATCACGGGCAGCGCGGTGAGCGGGCTCGCGACGAGTTTGGACAGGTCTCCGTAATGACCGAGCGCGCGCCTCGTCAGCCGGACGAAGGTGTCGTCGTCGATGCCGTCCAGTGGGCTTTGCGAACGCAGCGGCAACGCAGATTCGGTGCGACGCAACGTGGCGCGGTCGGCGCGCAGGGCGGGTGACCGGGAGAACGCCAGCCGGTCGAGCACCTCGGCCAGCGGGTCGGCCAGCACGTTGATCGACAGGGCGATCGCCAGGCTGGTGAACAGCAGCACGGTCAGCGCGCTGTGCTCGTCGGTGACCGCGATGCCGATCAGGGCCTGCCCGCCGAAGAGCACGGCGACGAAGACGCTGCCCACGAACGAACGGCGCATGTCGGCGCGCAGCGCCTGCCCCTCGTCGAACGCATCCCACAGCGCGACGGCCACGCCGAGCGTCAGGACGTCGATACCGGTGGACGTCAGCGCCAGCCAGCTCGGCACCAACCCCAGCGGGATCACCAGGATCGCGTTGCCCAGCGAGAAGAACAGCGTCGCGACGACCGCGACGCCGAGCACCCGCCGCGGCCGGCTCTGGCGTCGTACCGCCACGGCCATCGCAGCCAGGGTGGAGACGGAGGTAACCCCGAACATCACCCAGTGCCCAAGGCGCAGTGGTCCGTTCACTCCGCCCGCCAGCGTCGCGCCGGTCAGAGCGAGTGCTGCGACGACGGCGATCGTGCCCAGTTCGCCGACGCGGCTGCGCCAGGTGTCGCCTGGCCGGGCGAGCTCCAGCAGCACTGCGAACCAGGCGATGCCGGGCACCACGACGAGGTACACCTCGAGGCGGCTGAGCAGCTCGGTGTGCGGACCGCCGGTGACGCGGACGGCGTCGAGGGCGACGACGACGGCGAAGCTCATCAGACCGATCGCCGCCAGCACCAACACCGGCTTGCGTGGGTCGCGGGCCAGTAGATACAGCCCGAGCCACCAACTCAGGCCGAATACCACTGCGGACATCGCAGCCATGCGTTCAGTCTGTCACGGCGCACATCGCCTGGGCGGTCACATCCCGTAACGGCGGTGCCGACGCGTGTAGTCACGCAGCGCGCGCAGGAAGTCGACCCGGCGGAAGGCCGGCCAGTGCGCCTCAGTGAACCACATCTCCGAATAGGCGCTCTGCCACAACAGGAATCCCGACAGCCGCTGCTCCCCCGACGTCCTGATCACCAGATCGGGGTCGGGCTGCCCGGAGGTGTAGAGGTTCTCGGAGATGCCCTCGACGGTGACCGATTCGACGAGTTGCTCGGCCTTCGCGCCGTTGGCGAGTTCCTTGCTCAGCAGCGCGCGCACGGCGTCGGCGATCTCCTGCCGTCCGCCGTAGCCGACCGCGACGTTGACGTGGAATCCGCCGTTGTTGGACGTCGAGT
>JAVRPF010000949.1:0-2722 GCA_032162385.1 Mycobacterium sp. | reverse complement strand
GCTCGAAGTGGCGGCTCGTCGGCCCGATGCACCTTGCCGACACCCGCGAGCAGGCCGAGCGCGACGTCGAGTACGGCATCGCCGAGTTCTCGCGCTACTTCTCCCACATCCTGCCTGCAGGGCCCGTACAGGGTGACACACCGGAAGAGATCATCGCCAACAACCACGAGTCCGGCTTCGCGGTGATCGGCACGCCCGAGGACGCCGTGGTCAAGATCGAGGAGCTCGTCGAGGCGAGCAACGGCGGCTTCGGCGCCTTCCTTCTCTTCGATCACGACTGGGCTCCGCCCGCCGCGAAACTGCACAGCTACGAGCTGTTCGCGGAATACGTGATACCGCATTTCACCGGCCAGCTCGCGGGACCGGCCGCGTCGCAAGACTGGGTGATCGGAAGCGGGACCGAGTTCGTCGACCGTGCTGCGCACGCAATCGGCAAGGCGATCGAGGACCACGCCGTGGAACAGGAGGCCAAGAAAGCCCCACGGTGACCGCCTGCATCGGCGACCTCGAGCTCAGCTGCACACCCACCGACGATGGAAGGCAACCCAATGACGGACGGCCAAACCACCACGCACGCGGAACTTTTCGACCTGACCGGCAAAGCCGCCCTCGTCACCGGCGGCACCAGGGGTATCGGCATGATGATGGCCCGAGGTCTGCTGCAGGCAGGTGCGCGCGTCGTCATCAGCTCGCGCAAGGCCGATGCGTGCGCTGAGGCCCAGGACCTGTTGTCCGAGTTCGGCGAGGTGCGCGCCATTCCGGCAGACCTTTCCCAGCACGACGAATGCCGGCGTCTCGCCGACCTCGTCACCTCCGACTCCGACGGACTCCACATTCTCGTCAACAACGCCGGTGCTACGTGGGGCGAGCCGCTGGAGAGCTTCCCCGACTCGGCCTGGGACAAGGTGCTCGACCTCAATCTCAAGTCGCCCTTTTGGCTCGTTCAGGCGCTGCTGCCCGCGCTCCGGCAGGTGGGCACGGCCGACGACCCGTCACGGATCATCAACGTCGGCAGCATCGACGGTATCCACGTCCCTTCGCTGCCGGTGTTCTCCTACGCCAGCAGCAAGGCTGCGCTGCATCAGCTGACTCGGATGCTCGCCCGCGAGCTGGGGCCGCAGCACATCACCGTGAACGCGGTAGCGCCGGGACCGTTCCGCTCGAAGATGATGGCGGCGACGATCGATGCCTTCGGCGACGCGATCGTGGCATCGTCTCCGCTCGGTCGTATCGGACGCGACGACGACATGGCCGGTATCGCAGTGTTCCTTGCCAGCCGCGCGGGGTCCTACCTCACCGGGACGATCATCCCGGTCGATGGCGGCATCGCGACGACCGCCACTGGGAGCCCCAACTAGCCGCTAACTGCCGAGCAGTTTCGCCGACACCGTTGCGGCAAACGTGTGCGTGTCGCCGGGCCAGCGTGCCGACACGTAGCCGCCGTCATCGACGACGAATGCAGGCCGTGCGTTCGACGCCGAGTCCCGCATCATCCCCGACGACTTCAGAAGCCAGTCCTCCGAAGAACCTCGTCACCCGGGCCATGCGCCAGGCCCGACGCTCACCGGGAAGCAGCAATGCGTCGACATCGTCAAGGACCGGTATCGGCCCAAACGGTCGGCTGCCGGTAGGCCTGTGACGCCAGCATCTGCCCGTACGCAGCGCGTGCATCGCGGTTCGCGCGCCGGATCCGACCGACAACGATCGCCCGGTTCAGGCCGGGAATCTTGGACCAGAGGTCGAGGCCGCGGCCGGTGAGCATGATGTCGTCGGCGACCGCCTGCACGCCGCGTTCGGTGCTGAACAAGACGGTGTGTCCTTGCGCGGTCAGCACCTGCCAGCTGACGGCGACCTCGGTCGGATCGAAATCGGTGTCCGGAATCGGTATCAGGACGGCGGCCACGAGTGCCAGCATGGCACCCGTGAGCATCGGCGAGCAGCGAGATGGCGGCGCACAGCGGTCTGTTTCCCGACGCGACGCCCTCAAATATGCAGTCTCCGCCCCGGTCCTACTTGGCCTAGGGACGGCGGTCGCGACACTCGGCGCGCAGAAGGCCTCGGCCGCCAACACGAGGCTGATCGATTTCGCGGAACGGTTGGCCGCGCCGGATCAGATCAAATCGGCGGGGTTTGACGGGGCACTCGTCTATGTGTCCGAGTTACGGCCGGGCGCAGACTTCGATTTCAAGCCCGTCACCCGCGAGTATGCGGATGCGCTACGGGCGGAGGGTCTTCAGGTCGTCAGCTGCTATCAGTACGGAAAACCCGGTTGGCCGACGCCGTCGGACTTCACCCGCGGGTACGACGGCGGCGTAGCAGACGCTCAGACAGCCCTGCGGCTACACGCCGCTGCCGGCGGCCCGGATTCGGCGCCGATCTTCTTCAGTGTCGATGAGGATATCGACCTCAACACCTGGAACAGCCTGACTGTCAACTGGTTCCGAGGAATCAACTCGGTACTCGCCGTGAACCGCACCGGCATCTACGGGCACGCCAACGCGTGTGGATGGGCTCTGCGCGACGGGGTAATCGGGCGCTCCACCACCGCGGGACACGCGTGGGCATGGCAGACGAGAGCGTGGTCCGACGGCGCTCGCGAGCCCGCAGCCGTGCTCTATCAGTATGTGATCGTCACCGCGGCCGACCCAGGTGTCCTCCTGGGCGGCACCCACGTCGATGTGGACGAGGTTCTTGCGGCCGATTTCGGGCAGTGGGACCTTGA
>JAVRPF010000948.1:0-5084 GCA_032162385.1 Mycobacterium sp. | reverse complement strand
CGGTGTAGCTCCGAAAGGCGGCCTCGTCCACAGCTCTCTCAAACCTGGCGAATTCGCCCGTTCGCCATGTGGCTGGGGTCTCGCCACGGATGGGAAAGCGTGTAATAGTTTCGCCGCATTTTCCTGGTGGAGTGGCAGTGTTCCAACCGTGTGCTATTCCTCGGTCCTCGCGAGCAAGAAGATCAAGAAGGCGCTTCCTGGCCGCTGAGCTCGGCCTCACTCCGAGCAGTGAGCAGCGGCTCAGCCCTCCCACACCCGACCCCGACCACGGCAACCCGTATGCGGGTAAGGAGGTGAACTGGCATCTACCGCCGCCATGGGGCCCATCCATGACCCTGAGCAGATACCCCCGCTTGCCGCACCAGCCACCGCGGAGACTGACGTGACTCGAACTCATCGCATTCACGTCACCATGCCGAGGGCCATCCACAAGTTCTGATCATTGCTCCACTTTTACCGAGGTTCTTCTCAGCCGTACGCAAGCAGCAGCGGCACGCGCTGCTCGGCGGTGGTGAGCGACCCGTGGTGCCCGATGAGCGCCGACTCCAGCGGCTCCACGGTCCGGCGCACCATGGCGGCCGACCCGCTGGCGGCCGCGACGACGTCGCCGATGCGGAGCCGCACGTCGTCGGTGACCCGCGCACCGAACCATCCGGCGGCGATCGCCGCGTCGCGCGGCACCACCCATGCTCGATCGTCCAGCGTCGCGCGCCATGCGGCGAGGACGTCGTCGGCGGCCCCGTCCTCGACGTAGACGTGGCGTGCACGCGCCTCCCCGCCGATTGCCTGCACACCTGCCAGCAGGAGCGGGTGGTCGTCGACGTCCACCACGTCCGACGGCCCAACGGCGACCATGCCGTGGTCAGCCACCACCGCGAGCAACCCGCCAGGCGGCAGTCCGTCGATCACGGACTCCACCAAGCGGTCGACCTGCCGCAGCTGCATGCGCCAGGCCTCCGAACCCGGGCCGTACAGGTGTCCCAGCAGGTCGAGGTCGGCATGGTAGCCGTAGCAGAAGCCGCCGTCGGCGACCGCCGTGCGCACGCATGCGGCCAGGTCGCCGATCGCCTGCACGCCGATGTAGCGACCGCCGCGCAGCACGGCGCGGGTCAGCCCGGAGTCGGTGAACTTCGCGCCGGAGACCACGCTCACGGCGATCCCCGACGACGCAGCCCGCTCGAACGTGGTGGGGATGGGCTGCACCTGTTCGGGCTCGAGGGTGTCGCGAAGGTCGCCGCCCGATGGATGCGGGCGCCAGCTCAGGGCGTTGACCACGCCGGCACCGGGAAGCCGGAAGGTGTATCCGACCATGCCGTGCTCGCCGGATCGGCAGCCGGTGCCGACGGCGGCCAGTCCCGCTGCGGTGGTGGACGGGAACCCGACGCTCAGGGTCTGACCGCGCAACCCTGCCAGCACGGGCGCGTCCTCGGCGTGCGTGTCGAGCAGTTCCGCGCCCAAGCCGTCGATCAGGAGAACACACGCTCCGGCGACGTTGGCAGGCAGGATGATTCGGCTCTCGAATCCCGCTGCGCCCATCGCGGTGAGCACCGCGGGCACTACGTCGCTCAGGTGGGGCAGCGCCGGATCGGGCGTCGGGAGGTTCACGACCCTGGCCTGCGATGTACCGATACTGCGTAATCGCCTCCGGTGAACGGGTCGCGGCTCCACGTGGCCCATCGCGCCACGGGTTGCAGGTCGGTGTCTGCCGCCAGCTCGTCATAGCGGTTCAGCGACAGGCGATCTGGGCGGATCGAAAACCCGGATACCAGAAGCCCGCCTGGCACGAGGCGCCCACTCACGCTGTTCATCACTGCACCCTCGGTGCCGGGCGCAAGGAAGATCATCACGTTGCCTGCCAGCAACGCCAGGTCGAACTCGGAGTCGACGGCGCCGGCGAGGTCGGCGAGATCGGCTTCAAGCCAGGGGAGTCCGGGCTTCTTGGCTCGGGCGGTCTGCAGCATCCCAGCATCGACGTCCACACCGAGCACCGTGAACCCGCGGGCCGCCAATTCGATCGCCACCCGGCCGGTGCCACACCCCGCGTCGAGCACGCGTGTGCCACCCGAATCCCGGAGCAGGGTTTCGACGAGGTCCGCCTCGCCGTGCACGTTCTGCCCCGTGGCGGCGAGCGCCCGCCAGCGCGCGTCGTAGTCGTCGCCCCGCGGTGCGTCGGTGCTCTGCCAGCGCGTGTTCATCGCGGATGATTCTCCCATCCGGCTACCTCGCGAATCTGAACGCCCGCGACACTACGCCGGCGTTCGCCGCGAGCCGTCTCGCCGGGCGGACGCCGAGAACTATCCCGCGACTAAGGAATCACCCTGCACGGAAACGGCCTTGGGTTTCAGTGGACTGGTCGCCGGACCGTTGACGACGGCGCCCTCGAGGTCGAACTTGCTGCCGTGGCAGGGGCAATCGATGGTGCCGTTCTCAACCTTCGACACGTTGCACCCCCTGTGCGGGCACACGGTGGAGAAACCCTTGAACACCCCGGCGGTCGGCTGCGTCACCACGGTGTCGTCGACGATCACACCCGAGCCGACCGGCACGTCGGCGGTCTTCGTCAACGCGGCCGCCGCTCCTGGCGCTCCTTGCGCTCCCGATGTTTCGGCAGGCGCCGAGGTGGTCGCCGTGGCCTCCGGTTTCTTGTCGTAGGTGCTGCAGGCGGCGACCGCGGTCGCGGCCAGGCCGAGTCCCGCACCGGCGATGACGTTTCGGCGGGGCTGTTTGATCTCGTCGAGATGCATGGCTGCTCTTTCGTTGGGGCTGGGCTGGGCTGTAGTGCGATTGTGGACTGCCGACCGCGGGCCTGACGACCGGTTCTAGAAAGTGATCCCACTGGTTTCGAAGAACCACAACGCCGATGTCAACCATATGAACACCAGGCTGAAGAAAGTCAGGCCGCCGGCGATCGGAATCACCCACGGGGCGATCCCCTTCCTGGTGAGCAGCAGCATCTTCGTCACGAACACGCCGTAGAAGAAGCACCCGAAGAGCGAGTGGAAGAGCACCCGCGTGTCGGTGGATTGGAAGCCGAGCGCATACAGGCAGTGCACCGCGACGGGGACGCTGGCGAGAACGGCCAACCGACCCGACCAGACGTGTGCGGTGCTGACCCACGACGGCACCCGGCCGCGGGGGAGAAGTCCGTACATCGCGAAGGCCGACCCGAACTGAAACAACGCCAGAGTGACGGCCACCGTCGCCATCCACGTCTTGACCGCAATGCCGCTGGAGAATCCCGCCACGTTGATCGCGAAGAACTGCGACTCATGCACTTTGCCGAACACGCCGAGGCCAACGGCGACCACCGCGCCGATCCATCGAGACGTCCCGCGAAGTTTGCCCACCACGCCGGCGGGCTACCGTATGGCCATGAATGGCCGCGAGTTGCTCGCCGGCCGCTACGAGCTTCGAGGCATTCTCGGTCGGGGCGGGATGGCCGAGGTCCGCGACGGCTGGGACACCCGGCTGAACCGTGCGGTTGCGATCAAGCTGCTCTACTCGGCGCTCAACGCTCAGCCCGACGTTCGGCGGCGCTTCGAGCACGAGGCCCGCGCAGCGGCCGCTCTCAGCCATCCCAATATCGTCGCCGTCCACGATTACGGCGAGCACGACGGACGGCCGTTCATCGTGATGGAGCGTCTGCCCGGCCACACCCTCGCCGATCAGATCGCGCGCGGGCCGCTGGATTCCGCGCGGGTGCGTGCGGTGCTGCACGACGTGCTGAGCGCGCTCACCGCCGCCCATGCCGCCGGGGTGCTGCACCGTGATCTCAAGCCCGCAAACATCCTGGCCTCGGCGAACGGTGGCGCGATGAAGGTCGCCGACTTCGGCATCGCGAAGACCGCGGGGACTGCACAGACCGCCACCGGTCAGATCGTCGGCACGATGGGCTACTTGAGCCCGGAACGGGTGGCGGGCGCACCGGGTTCGGTGGCCGACGATCTGTATGCCGTCGGGGTGATGGGTTACGAGGCTCTCACCGGACGCCCGGCGTTCCCTCAGGACAACCCAGCAGCCCTGGCCCGCGCAATCATGGACACGCCGCCACCACCGTTGGCCCCCACGCGACCCGACGTCGAGCCGTCCCTGGCGACCGCGGTGGACGGCGCGATGGCACGTGACCCTCGGCAGCGATTCCGCGACGCCGAGCACATGCGCGCCGCCCTGACCGGCGGATTCCGGCCGGCGACCAAGGTGCTCGCCGACCCGCTCGCGCCGTCGGCCACCTACCTCGCGCCGTCGGCCTCCTACTTCGTGCCTACCTCGCCACGCCGTCGCTTGTCTCGGCGGACCCGAACGGTGTTGATGGCCGCCGCAGCATTGATCGTGCTCACCATCACCGCACTCGCCGTCGCGCTCGATTCCTCGCCGCGGCAGACGCCCCAACCGATCAGCACCAGCACCAGCACCACGCCTGCTCCCACGTCCAGTTCTGCCCCTTCGACGACGGCCCCATCGATCGACGAGCAGCGCCCGCAAGGACCCGAGAAGCGGGGCAACGGCAAGAAGAAGGGCGACCACTAGCAACCGCCGCGGCGCACGTCGAAGATCGACCCTCGGTTTCGACAGGAACCACACAGCATTCCGAACGCGCGGGCGGTGCGATCACGCTGCTACCCTGCGATGGCTACCGGATGCCAGACCGCTGAGAGCGGAACGCCCGGACGGTCAATGCAGTGGCGCGAACGAAACCGCAAGAGTTCATACGAAGAGAGTGTTGTGCGCAGCGGAGAGATCAGGGCCCTGACAGGCCTGCGGATCGTCGCTGCGCTGTGGGTCGTGCTGTTCCACTTCCGGCCACTTCTGTGGCAGGCGGCCCCCGACTTCGCCTCGGCCCTCACCCCGATCCTCGACTGCGGAGCCCAGGGTGTCGACCTGTTCTTCATCCTCAGTGGATTCGTCCTGACCTGGAACTACATCGACAAGATGGGCAAGTCGTGGTCGACGCGCGCGACCCTGCGCTTCCTGTGGCTGCGGCTTGCCCGGGTGTGGCCGGTGTACCTGGTCACCCTGCATCTCGCCGCACTCTGGATCATCTTCACGCTGAACGTCGGCCACGTACCGTCCGAGAACGTCGGCAC
>JAVRPF010000947.1:0-3186 GCA_032162385.1 Mycobacterium sp. | reverse complement strand
CTATTGGCTTGACGGCTTCGTCTTTTAGGGCGGACTTGGGTAAGCTGTCGGGCGTGCCATCCCGCTTCGAGCTAGTGCTCACCAAGCGCCGCGCAGTAGACCTGTGCCGCGTCGCGGGTTGCTGCTGTTGTTGTTGTAGCTGCTGAGCCGCCGCGTCCGTTCTTCGCGCCGCGCTCGGAGCAGCCCTTGTGGCCTGCCCCACAACCCCTCTTTGCACAACAACAGGAGCATGCTCGTGTCGAACAAGACCACCGAACCGCAGCGGGTGGACGTCCGCGGCCCCCGCTTCACCGCGTGGGTCACCACGGTCGTCATCGTGGCCACGCTCATCGCCTCAGCATTCAGCAATGTCGCGGCGGCCGTCGTCCTCGGCCTGCAGGCCGTCGTGTTCGCCATCGGCGCGGTAGGCGGCCCACGCCAGCACCCCTACGGTCGACTCTTCGCCACCCTCGTGGCTCCGCGACTCGGCCCCGTGACCGATCGGGAGCCCGTGCCGCCGCTGAAGTTCGCCCAGCTCGTCGGGTTCCTGTTCGCGGTGGTCGGCACCGCCGGCTTCGCTTCCGGGCTGACGGCGCTGGGTCTTACGGCCACCGCGTTCGCGTTGGTCGCCGCCTTCCTCAACGCGGCGTTCGGCGTCTGCCTTGGCTGCCAGCTCTACCCGCTCGTCGCCCGTTTCCGGCGGGCGCCGCAACAGCCTGATCTTCAAACGCAAGGCAATCGAAAGGATCTCGTACATGGCTCGCTCCGACGTCCTGGTCACAGCTGACTGGGCCGAGAGCAATCTCGACGCGCCGAACACCGTCTTCGTCGAGGTCGACGAGGACACCAGCGCCTACGACGGCGGCCACATCGCCGGCGCGGTCAAGCTGGACTGGAAGACCGACCTGCAGGACCCGGTGCGTCGCGACTTCGTCGACGCGCAGCAGTTCTCCAAGCTGCTGTCCGACCGTGGCATCGGCAACGACGACGCCGTGATCCTCTACGGCGGCAACAACAACTGGTTCGCCGCATACGCCTACTGGTACTTCAAGCTGTACGGCCACCAAAACGTGAAGCTGCTCGACGGCGGCCGCAAGAAGTGGGAGCTGGACGGCCGCCCGCTGTCCACCGAGAAGGTCGAGCGTCCGTCAACGTCCTACACCGCCCTGGCGCCGGACAACACCATCCGCGCGTTCCGCGACGAGGTCATCGCCGCCATCGGCGCCAAGAACCTGGTCGACGTCCGCTCCCCCGACGAGTTCTCCGGCAAGATCCTGGCTCCTGCGCACCTGCCGCAGGAGCAGAGCCAGCGTCCGGGACACATCCCCACCGCCATCAACGTGCCGTGGAGCAAGGCGGCCAACGAGGACGGCACCTTCAAGTCCGACGACGACCTGGCCAAGCTATACGCCGAGGCCGGCCTGGACGGCTCCAAGGAGACCATCGCCTACTGCCGGATCGGTGAGCGTTCGTCGCACACCTGGTTCGTGCTTCAGGAGCTCCTCGGCCACGAAAACGTGAAGAACTACGACGGCAGTTGGACCGAATACGGCTCCCTGGTGGGAGTCCCGATCGAGTTGGGAAGTTGATTATGTGCTCTGCACCGAAACAAGGACTGACGTTGCCTGCCAGCGTTGACCTCGAGAAGGAAACGGTGATCACCGGCCGCGTCGTCGACGGTGCCGGCCAGACCGTCGGTGGTGCATTCGTGCGCCTGCTCGACGCCAGCGACGAGTTCACCGCCGAGGTCGTCGCATCGGCCACCGGTGACTTCCGGTTCTTCGCCGCGCCCGGCACCTGGACGCTGCGCGCCCTGTCGCCCTCGGGCAACGGCGACGCCAGCGTCGCGCCGTCCGGCGCGGGCATCCACGAGGTCGACGTCAAGGTCGCCTGACCGCTGCGTCGCCTGGGCCCCGGGGGACCCCCACTGCCCGGGCGACACCGACGAACTAGACTGACCAACGTGGTGCTCTTCTTTGAGATCATGCTCGTCGCGGCAACGGTCGTCATCACCTGGTTCGCGCTGTACGCGTTGTACCGGCTGGTCACTGACGACTAGTGACCGCCGAGGACATCCCAGCGGGTTCGTTCCCGCCGCTTTCCGGAGACCGTGCCGTCGCGGCGGCCGCTGAGCGGGCGAAGACCACGGCGGCACGCAATGTGCCCGGCTTCGAGGACCTTCCGCTTCCCGCCGATACCGCCAACCTCCGCGCAGGCGTCGGGCTCAACGACGCCCTCCTCGCGCTGCTGCCTCTGGTCGGTGTCTGGCGCGGTGAAGGCGAGGGCCGCGACGCGCAGGGCGACTACCGATTCGGCCAGCAGATCATCGTGTCCCACGACGGCGGCGACTACCTCAACTGGGAAGCCCGCTCCTGGCGGCTCTCCGAGGCCGGCGAGTACGAAGGGCCGGATCTGCGTGAGACCGGCTACTGGCGCTTCGTCGACGACCCGAACGACGTCGCCGAGTCACAGGCCATCGAGCTGCTGCTGGCCCACTCCGCAGGCTACGTCGAACTGTTCTACGGCAGCCCGCTCACCCAGTCGTCCTGGGAGCTGGTGACCGACGCGCTGGCCCGCAGCAAGTCCGGCGTCCTCGTCGGCGGCGCCAAGCGCCTCTACGGCATCGTCGAGGGCGGCGACCTCGCCTACGTCGAGGAGCGGGTCGACGCCGACGGCGGTCTGGTGCCGCACCTGTCCGCCCGGCTGACGCGGTTCGTCGGCTGATGCGGTTGACCCTGCTGGTCGCGGGCGTCGGCGCCGCGGCCGCCCTCTTCACGGCGTCCTGCGCGTCCCCGACCGAACCGCAGCCCGCACCCACCACCACGCAACCCGCGACGGGACACGGCTCGTATGCGTCCTGCCTTGCCGACAACGGGGTGTCGACGCCGCCGGCCGGGCCCGGTGCACCCCCCGGCGTCGATCCGCAGATGTGGGCGAAGGCGCGGGAGGCCTGCGCGGACAAGGCGCCGGGACCGGCGTCTTGACCGTCACGCTGGCGCACTAAGACAGCACGGGGGGCCTTGCCGGCATCGGCGAGCCACCGCTCCTGCAGCTTGGTCAGCGTGCCGTCCGTCCGCAGCGTGTCGACCGTGGACGACACGCACCGGGTCAACGGACTGTTCATTTCCAGCACGATGCCGAACTGCTCGACGTCGCCCGAGACGCTCGGCAACTGGCCGACGATCACGCCGTCATTCAGCTCTCCTG
>JAVRPF010000946.1:0-3089 GCA_032162385.1 Mycobacterium sp. | reverse complement strand
GCGAGAGCACTGACATCGAGTCCGCAATGGTCACGATCGGTGCCGAACTTCTCGCGACCACTGACGATGTGCCGGTCAGATGATCACCGAGGACCGGGTCTGCTTCGACGGTGTGCACACCCGGCGGCTGTCCGTCGCGGGCGACGGACCACCGATCGTGTTGCTGCACGGATTCGCCGATGGCGCCGACACGTGGCGAGCAGTGCTGACCGAAATTCGACGCGGCAGGCCGGCCGGCGTTTGCGGTCGACATGCCCGGTTTTGGTCATACGGAGCGGCGCGAACCAGGCCCGATCATGCCGCAGCTCGACGCATTCATCGACGACGTGATCGCCGATACCGGGCCTGTCATCCTGATGGGGAACTCGTTGGGAGCCTGCGTCTCCGTGCGCGCCGCAGCGCGCAGTGGCTGCCCAGCATCATGGTCCGCCGCCACCGACGGCTGCAGTTGACGCTGGCTTGACCGCGTCAGTCGGGCAGCCGCAGCTCGGGCTTCTCCACCTCTTCGATGTTGACGTCCTTGAAGGTGATCACCCGCACCTGCTTGACGAAGCGAGCGGGCCGGTACATGTCCCACACCCAGGCGTCGGCGAGACGCAGTTCGAAGTAGACCTCGCCGTCGGAGTTGCGCGGCACCAGCTCGACGCTGTTGGCGAGGTAGAAGCGCCGCTCGGTCTCGACCACGTAGCTGAACTGCCCCACGATGTCCTTGTATTCGCGGTACAGCGAGAGCTCCATCTCGGTTTCATACTTCTCGAGATCCTCGGCACTCATCGGTTCAGCGGTCCTTCTGTCGGTGTGGCGTTCATCATTCCTCAACCCAGTTCGCCATGCTGCGCTGCCTCCCCGCCGAACCCGGCGTCGGGCATCCCGTCGGGCGCCACGACCAACCTTCGCACGTTGATGAACGAGTAGCGGTGCTGGCTACACGGCCCCAGCGCGGCGAGCGCGGCGGTGTGCGCCGGGGTGCTGTAGCCCTTGTGCTCGGCGAAGCCGTAGCCAGGGTGGTCGGCCTCCATCGCGACCATCAGCCGGTCGCGACTCACCTTGGCCAGCACGCTGGCCGCGGCGATGCAGGCCGCGGCGGCGTCCCCGCCGACCACCGGCAGCGACGGCATCGGCAGGCCAGGGACCCTGAACCCGTCGCTCAGCACGTATCCCGGTCGCAGCGGCAGACCGGCGACGGCCCGCCGCATGCCCTCGATGTTGGCCACGTGCACACCGCGACGGTCCACCTCGGTCGAGGGGATGAACACCACGTGATAGGCCAGCGCATAGCGGCGGATCAGTGGGAACAGCCGTTCCCGCTCCCGCTCCTGGAGCTTCTTGGAGTCGTCAAGGGCGGCCAGGCTCTCGAGCCGGTTGGGCCCCAGCACGCACGCGGCAACCACCAGCGGGCCCGCGCACGCCCCGCGGCCGACCTCGTCGACCCCGGCCACCGGGCCGAGTCCGCCACGGTAGAGGGCGGACTCGAGCGAGCGCAGCCCGCCGGACTTCCGGATCACCGCCCGGGGCGGCCAGGTCGCCGGCAAGGGCATGGCCTTCCTACTGCGAGGTCTGCGGATTCACGCTGTCGACGCCGCCCCAGCGCGACGGCGGCCACGCGATGAACTGCGCCTTGCCGATCACGTTGTCCACCGGCACGGTGCCCGCCATGGGGTCACCGGTGCACAGCAGCCCGCGCTGCGCGTCGGCGGGCAGGTTGGCGCAGTGGGCCCGCGAGTCGGCGGAATGGGTGCGGTTGTCGCCCATCACCCAGATCCGGCCGTCGGGGACCTTCACCGGCCCGAACTCGTTGCCAAGGCACGGGTAGACGGCGGGGTCGGCCATCATCGTCGTCGGGTCGAGGAAGGGCTCGTTCAGCTTCTTGCCGTCGACGGTGAGTCCGGTGGCGGTGCGGCATTCGACGGTCTGGCCACCGACCGCAATCACCCGCTTGACCAGATCGTTCTCGTCGGGCGGAACGAAACCGACGAACGACAGCACGTTCTGTACCCAGCGGATGGGCGGGTTGTCGGAGCGGATCGACTTGTAGCCGATGTTCCACGACGGCGGGCCCTTGAAAACCACCACGTCGCCGGGTTCGGGCTCGGAGAACCGGTAGGTGAGCTTGTCGACCATGATCCGGTCGCCGACGCAGCCCGTGCAGCCATGCAACGTCGGTTCCATCGACTCGGACGGAATCAGGTACGGCCGGGCAACGAACGTCAGCATGACGTAATAGAGGACGACCGCGATGGTCAGCAGAGTGGCGGCTTCACGCACCGCACCGCGCTTGCGTTCCGGCGGATCTGACTTCGCGTCATCGACGCCTTCGGTATCGGCAGCGTCGGTGGCGTCAGTGGCGTCTGTGGTGTCTGTCGCGTCGGTGGATCCGGTCACGCCATCAGAGTAGCCAGGGCGATATCGACCGCCGCGCCGCAAGAGCCCCAACGGTCAAACCCGTCCCCGGGGCGACGTCAGCGCTTCTCCTTGATCTTGGCCTTCTTGCCGCGCAGCTCGCGAAGGTAGTAGAGCTTCGCGCGACGCACGTCACCGCGGGTGACGACGTCGATGTGGTCGATGTTGGGCGAGTGCACCGGGAAGGTGCGCTCCACGCCAACGCCGTAGCTCTCCTTGCGCACCGTGAACGTCTCGCGCACACCGCCACCCTGACGGCGCAGCACGACACCCTTGAAGACCTGAATGCGCTCCTTGGAGCCCTCGATGACCTTCACGTGCACGTTGATGGTGTCGCCGGGGGCGAAGGCCGGGATGTCGTCGCGTAGCGACGTCTGATCGACGAAGTCCAGCGTGTTCATCGGTGACACTTCCTTGCTGTTCGCGGCTGCGGGCAGTCCGTCATGATTGCGACGTGGTGGCCGAGCCGAGCTCTCGTACCTTGGGTTCATCTCACAGCAGACGGAGGCCCCTATTCCTTGGGCGGCCCCCCACGTGCGCAGACAACTGCTCAATTGTGCCAGATGGCGCCCGAGCGGCGAAATCGCGTCGCGTCGGCAACACCCCGACCGCGCCGACATCACGCGCAACACCCGGGCTACATGAGGGCGCGGAGCGACCAAGGAACGGTTAGGCTTGCCGCACCGCGG
>JAVRPF010000945.1:0-4114 GCA_032162385.1 Mycobacterium sp. | reverse complement strand
TGCCCCTTTGCCCTCTCGATCTGGGTCCACGGGATGAGCACCCGAAGCCAGGTAGCGGTGGTCTTGGCCACGGCATCGAGTTCGCGGTTGACGTCTTCGGGTCCGAGCCAGGTCATCTGGGCCCCGTCGCCGAAGCCGTAACCCGCTGCCGGGACTACGGGCGGCGCCGCCTGCGCCGGGGCGGGCACGGCCAGGCCGACGACGATCGCCAGCGACGCCGCCGCTGCGCGCGCCAAGAATCTCCCTGCCCGTTTCGCCATGACGAGAAAGCTACCTCACCGGGACGGAGAGCCGCCGTGCCGCAACGAGTGCTCACCCGGCGTGGCAAGCACTTCACAGCAGTGCGTCAGCGCGTCTCCTCGCCCGCCAACGCCGAGGCCAACGCGTCACGCCACGGCCGCAGGGGTGTCAGGCCCGCCGCCGCGGACCGGCCTCCCGACAGCGCCGAGTACGGCGGTCGGGGCGCCGGCCGGGGATGCCGGGCGGTGTCGACTGGGCGCACCCGGGCCGGATCGGCGCCGACCAGTTCGAACACCGCCCGCGCCTGCTCGAAGCGACTGGTCTCCCCCCGGTTCGCCGCGTGCAGCACGGGTTCGCTGATCGTCCCGTCAGCCGCCTCAAGCAGCGCTCCGACCAGATCACCCACGTAGGTCGGCGATCCGATCTGGTCGGCGACCACGTCCACCGTGCCGTCACCCGACGCCAGCCGCCGCATGGTCGCGACGAAGTCGCCGCCCTCACCGGAGAAGATCCAGGAGGTGCGCACCACGTTTGCGTCGGGCATGGCGGAGAGCACGGCGAACTCCCCTGCCAGCTTGGTTCGCCCATAGACGCTCAGTGGACCGGTCTCGTCGTCGATCTCGTAGGGACGGCGTTCGGTGCCGCCGAAGTCGCCACTGAACACGTAGTCGGTGGAGACGTGCACGAGGCCGGCCCCGGCGCGCGCACACGCGTGTGCGACGTTCTCCGCTCCCGTGGCGTTGACGGCCCACGCCCTGGCCTCGGCGTGTTCGGCCTCGTCGACCTTGGTGAACGCGGCGCAGTTGATCACCGCGTCATCGGCGTCGATGTGGTGTTCGACGGCTACGGCGTCGGTGACGTCGCACTCGGCCGACGTCAGCGCCAGCACGTCGCGCCCACGCTGGGCGGCCTGAGCTGCCAAGACGGTGCCGACCAGACCTCCCGCCCCGATGATGACGATCCTCTGCGACATGCTCCCGAGTCTGGCACGCGGTCTGGCGCGCCGACTCGCGCTACCCCGTCTGCGGCCGTCTCGCAAGTAGCCTGGGCTGATGCCAGGTCGCCTCGCCCGCGCCATTGCCGTGATCGCGGCATTGGCGGTCGTCGTCGGCACGGGCGTCGCGTGGGGAAAGATCCGCTCGTTCGAGTCCGGCATCAACCACATCAGCGCCGCAGCCCTCGGCGGTGGCGGCGAGGACGGCGCCATCGACATCCTGCTCGTCGGCTTGGACAGCAGGACCGACGCGCACGGCAACCCGCTGTCCGCCGAGGAACTGGCCACGCTGCGGGCCGGCGACGACGTGTCGACCAACACCGACACGATCATCCTGGTGCGCATCCCCAACAACGGGAAGTCGGCCACCGCGATCTCCATCCCGCGCGACTCCTACGTCCAGGCGCCCGGACTGGGCAAGATGAAGATCAACGGCGTCTTCGGCGAGGTCAAGTTGGACCGGATGAAGGAGCTCGTCGAAAACGAAGGCATGGATCCCGCGCAGGCCGAGCCGCAAGCGACCGAGGCGGCCCGCGAGGCGCTGATCGGAACGGTCGCCAAGCTGACCGGTGTCACCGTCGACCACTACGCCGAGATCGGCCTGCTCGGCTTCGCCCTGATCACCGATGCTCTCGGTGGCGTCGATGTCTGCCTGAAAGACGCAGTCTACGAACCACTTTCGGGTGCCGACTTCCCGGCGGGCTGGCAGAAGCTGGACGGCCCGCAGGCCCTGAGCTTCGTCCGGCAACGACACGACCTGCCGCGGGGTGACCTCGACCGGGTGGTGCGCCAGCAGGCCGTGATGGCAGCGCTCGCCCACCAGGTCATCTCGGCCAAGACGCTGTCCAGTCCGGCGACGCTCAACCGCCTGCAGGACGCCGTGCAGCGCTCGGTGGTGCTCTCCGACGGCTGGGACATCATGGACTTCATCACACAACTGCAGAAGCTCGCCGCAGGCAACGTCGCGTTCGCGACGATTCCGGTGCTGCAGGAGGACGGCTGGAGCGACGACGGCATGCAGAGCGTGGTGCGGGTGGATCCGAGCCAGGTGCAAGCCTGGGTGGCCGGCCTGCTGCAGACCCAGGACGAGGGCAAGACCGAGCAGCTCGCCTACTCGCCCAGTAAGACCACCGCCGACGTGGTCAACGACACCGACATCGGCGGCCTCGCCGCCTCGGTGTCGGAGGTGCTGACCGGCAAGGGTTTCACCGCTGGTGCGGTCGGCAACAGCGAAACCGATCACGTCTCGCGCAGCCAGGTCCGGGCGGCCAAGTCCGACGATCTCGGCGCCCAGGCCGTCGCGAAGGAACTGGGCAACCTGCCGGTCGTCGAGGACCCGTCGGTGGGACCTGGATCGGTGCGCGTCATGCTCGCAGCCGACTACACCGGGCCTGGCTCCGGCCTCGGCTCCGAGGATCCGTCGACCGACAGCGCCCAGACCGCCGACCCGGTGGCGGTCGACACCACCGACGCCCCGCCCCCACCGTCGCCCATCATCACCGCGGGCTCCAACGATCCGGAGTGCGTGAACTGAGCACCATCAGCGCCGCGGTGCTCGATCCGCTGCTGCGCTCCAATCCGGCCGGACCCCGCATCACCTACTACGACGACGCGACGGGCGAACGCATCGAGCTGTCCACGTCGACACTGCACAACTGGGCGGCCAAGACGGCCAACCTGCTGCGCGACGAACTGGGCGCCGGTCCTGCCAGCCGCATCGCAATCATGCTGCCCGCGCACTGGCAGACCGCGGGTGTCCTGCTCGGGGTGTGGTATATCGGCGCGGAAGTCGTACTCGGGCAAGGGGATTGCGACATCGCCTGCTGCACGGCGGACCGGCTGGACGAGGCCGACGCCGCGGTCGGACCCGGCGGCGAGGTGGTCGCGCTGTCGTTGGACCCGTTCGGCAAGCCCATCGCAGACCTGCCGTTCGGCGTCACCGACTACGCCACGTCGGTGCGCGTGCACGGTGACCAGGTCACCGCAGAGCGTCAGCCAGGTCCCGCCCTGGCCGGACGATCGGTGGCCGAGGTCTTGTCGGCGGCCGAGACGTCGGGCGCGGCAATGGGTTTGACCGCGACCGACCGGGTGCTCTCGACCGCCGGGTGGGACACTCCCGACGCCATGGTCAACCATCTGCTCGCGGTGTTCGCCGCGGGGGCGTCACTGGTCCAGGTGGCCAACCCCGACCCCGACCCGGACGCGCAGACGCGGCGCAGGCAGACCGAGAAGGTCACCCGCGGTTAGGTGCCCTCACTTCAACAGCGCCCGTGACATCACGACGCGCTGGATCTGATTGGTGCCCTCGTAGATCTGGGTGATCTTGGCGTCGCGCATGAACCGTTCGACCGGGAAGTCCACGGTGTAGCCGTAGCCGCCGAAGATTTGGACCGCGTCGGTGGTGACCTCCATCGCGACGTCGGAGGCGAAACACTTGGCCGCAGAGGAGATGAACCCGAGGTTGGGCTCGCCACGCTCGGCCCGCGCCGCGGCGCTGTAGACCATCAGGCGCGCAGCCTCGATCTTCATCGCCATGTCGGCGAGCATGAACTGCACCGCCTGGAAGTCGCTGATCGCCTTCTTGAACTGCTTGCGTTCCTTGGAATAGGCGACCGCAGCCTCCAGCGCGCCCTGCGCAATGCCCACCGCCTGCGCACCGATCGTCGGGCGAGTGTGATCGAGTGTGGCCAATGCCGTCTTGAACCCGGTGCCGGGTTCGCCGATGATGCGGTCCCCAGGGATGCGGCATTCCTCGAAGTACAACTCGGTGGTCGGAGATCCCTTGATGCCCAGCTTGCGTTCCTTGGGCCCGACCGAGAAGCCCTCGTCGTCGGCGTGCACGACGAACGCCGAGATGCCGTTGGCGCCCTTGTCGGGATC
>JAVRPF010000944.1:0-4277 GCA_032162385.1 Mycobacterium sp. | reverse complement strand
GCCTTTCTCTGACAGATCGCGGACGCGGTCGCCGATGTCGTAGTCGCCGAGGTTGGACAGGTTGCAGCCGAACGTGTTGGTCTCCACGACGTCGGCACCGGCCTCGAAGTACGCCCTGTGAATGTGCTCGAGCACGTCGGGGCGGGTGTCGTTGAGGATCTCGTTGCAACCCTCGAGGTCATTGAAGTCGTCGAGGGTCAGATCGGCCTCTTGCAGCTGGGTGCCCATGGCGCCATCACCGACGACGACACGCCGTGACAGCGTGTCGAGGAGGTCCGTGTCGTACGCGCGTTCGTTAGCAGCTACCACACGAACAGGGTAGTCGGTCTACGCAAACCAACCCGTGCGGAGATGAGGCTCGCGCGTGCCACGCAGGGCTTACGCTGGCCTGGTGACAGACCTGCCCAAACTGCACGACACCATCGTCGTCGCGGCCTTCGAGGGCTGGAACGACGCCGGTGACGCCGCCAGTGACGCGCTCGAGCACCTCGACGCCATCTGGGAGGCAGAGACCCTCGTGGAGATTGATGACGAGGCCTACTACGACTACCAGGTGAACCGCCCGGTGATCCGTCAGATCGACGGCGTCACCCGCGAGCTGGTATGGCCATCGATGCGGATCTCGCACTGCCGCCCGCCGGGCAGCGACCGCGACATCGTGCTGATGCACGGCGTTGAGCCCAACATGCGGTGGCGCACCTTCTGCGCAGAACTGCTGGCGATCGCCGACAAGCTCAGCGTCGACACCGTCGTCATCCTCGGGGCTCTACTGGCCGATACGCCGCACACCCGGCCCGTCCCGGTCTCCGGAGCCGCCTACTCCCCCGAGTCGGCCAAGTTCTTCGGGCTGGAGGAGACCCGTTACGAGGGGCCCACCGGCATCGCCGGGGTGTTCCAGGACGCCTGCGTGGCCGCCGGAATCCCCGCGGTGACGTTCTGGGCCGCGGTTCCTCACTACGTGTCGCAGCCGCCGAACCCGAAGGCCACGGTCGCGCTGCTCCGGCGCGTCGAGGACGTGCTCGACATCGAGGTGCCGCTCGCCGACCTGCCGACCCTGGCCGAGGAGTGGGAGCTGGCGGTCACCGAGATGACGGGAGAGGACGAGGAGATCGCCGAGTACGTGCAGTCCCTCGAGGAACGCGGCGACGCCGAGGTCGACATGACCGAGGCCCTCGGCAAGATCGACGGTGACGCGTTGGCCGCGGAGTTCGAGCGATACCTGCGCCGCCGCGGTCCCGGATTCAGGGGCTGAGCCGGGGGATGGCACCGCTGCGCTCAGGCGCGGCACTCCTGGCCGTGCTGGCCGTCGTTGCTGCCTGCACGTCGGATGGCGGCGACTCCGCGGATTTCGCCCGCTCGGTCGACATCGGCGGGCGCAGCGTCTACCTGACGTGCCACGGCACGGCCGAGGCGGGCGAACCTACCGTCGTGCTGATCTCCGGCTACCACGATTCGTCGGACGTCTGGACCGAATCCGACGTGCTCGGCCTGATCGGGTCCGCCACCGGGCCCCCCGTGTTCCCCGCGCTTTCCGCCGCGCACCGGGTATGCGCCTACGACCGCCCCGGCACGTTGCGCTACGTCGACGGCACCCCGCTGACCGACCGGAGCACACCGGTCGCCCAGCCCAGGACCGCCAGGGACCTGGTCGCCGAACTCCACGACGTGCTGGCTGCCGCGGAGGTCTCCACTCCCTATGTCTTGGTCGGGCACTCCCTTGGCGGACTGATCGCGCGGGCCTATGCCCAGACCCACGCGGACCAGGTCCACGGCGTCGTCTTCGTCGACGCGTTCAGTGCGTCGATTCCGGCTCTCTTCGGGGCCCGCTGGTCCGTCTACCGCGATCAGGGCCTGAACCCTCCCGCCGACCAGATGCCAGTGGCGTCGATGCGCGGCCCCGACTCCGAACGCGTCGACCTCGACGCCAGCATCGCCGAAGTGCTCGCCGGGCCGGCGTTTCCGGACGTGCCGGTGGCCGTGCTGACCAAGACGGAGCCGTTCGCCGGGCTGAAGTCCTTCCCGGGACTGCCCGCCGACGAGACCAACCGCCTCTACGAGCAGGCCCAACACGACGTCGTCGCACTCGCACCGGACACACCCCAGATGATCGCCACCGGCAGCGACCACTACATCCAGTTCTCCCAACCCGATCTGGTGGTGCGGGCCACCGAACTCGTCGAGCGGCGGGCCGCGGTCAGGCCCTGACCGGCTGCGGGGCTTTCCAGGAACCGTTCAGCGCATCGGGTTTCGGCCAGTACAGCCGCAGTATCACCTGGAACGGCCCCTTGGGGGCGGGCAGCCAGTTGGCCTCCTTGTCCGCGCCAGGCGACTCGTTCTGGATGTACAGGGTGATCCCTCCATCGGGCTCCTTGACCAGGCTGGACAACATCGGCGAGTTGATCAGATACCGGTTCATCGGGTTGGCCACCAGCAGGCTCTGCGGCATCTCGTACATGGTCAGCGACCAGAAGGCGTTGACCGGTGGCAGCTGACCCGACGCGAAGTGGTAGGTGTACCTGTCGGCACCGGTCAGCGGCTGCCCGGTCGAGTCGGACGACGTTCCCGGATAGATGGCTTCGTCCTTGCTGTTGCCGTAGATGCCAAGCACCGCGCCGGCCATCCGGTAGAGGTAGTTGCCCGCCAGATACTGTGCGGTGCCGAACATTTCGGCCGAACCGACCTGACCGGTGTCGATCTTGGCCTTCTTGAGCGCGTCGAACTCCGCCCAGGCGTCGGCCATGCCCCCTTCGATCGCCGGTCGCATCTCCGGGCTGAGCTTGTCGGCGTCGAACGCGCCGTCCGGCCCGATCCCGATGGTGGCGAACCGGTCCCGCATGGCCTTCTCGGCGGGCAGCGTCGGCGCGAACCGCAGGACGAAGTTCAGGATCTCGAAGAACTGCGGCGACGTCTTCTGCTGATCAGGAGTCAGCGGCGGGACGAAGTCGATGGGCGGGGCAGGCGCGGGTGGCGGTTGGTTCAGGTACACCGACAGCGGCGTGACCTGATAACCGTTCTGGATCTTCTTGACGCTGTCGATGTCGGAGGGCCCCAGCAGTTGGGTGCGGTACAGCACCAGGGCGAGGTCGGTGTCGCTGCGGATCACCTTGTCGACTCCCTCGGGCGTCCCGCCCTTCCAATTCGGGCCTGCCAGCAGGTACTTGCCGCCGCCGTTGCCGGTGGTCCGGCTGCCGACGTAGTCGAAGTTGTATGTGTAGCCGTCGATGAACTGCAATGAGTAGTAGCGGTCCTGCTCGATGGGCGGCACGGTCAGCACCAGGGGCTCGGCCCGCAGGTCGGCGCCGACGGTCGAGTACGGGGTGTCGGAGTTCGGCGTCTGGACTGCGGTGTCCTCGGGCGTGTAAACCCTCGACGTGTTGTGGATCTCGTTCCAGCCGCCCTTGTACTCCGGATCCTCCTTGTTGACGAAGTAGGAGTACATGATGCGGTAGTTGTCGACCATCGGGAAGCCGTAGACGTATGCCTCCTTGGCGATGGCGCGGGCTTGTTCGGGACTGACGGCGGCCGGACTCGGCGGCGGCGGGGAGCTGGTCACCTCCGGCGTCTCGTTCTTGGTGCATCCGGTCAGTCCGACGACGAGCGCGACAACGGCGCAGATCTGCCTGATCAATGCTTTTCCAGCGCCTCGGTGCGAGCGCTGAAATTACGTCCCAGCGCCACGGCCTCGGCATCCATTCGCGGGAGCAGTTCCGGGGCGAACTTGCGAATGTCCCGCTCGGCCAACGGTGTGGCGATCAGTGGCCGCAACCATCGCGTCAGCCCGACCCACCGTGGGCAGTAGATACGACTCTTGCGTCCTTCGATGCCCTTGACGAATATCTCGCCGCACTTCTCGACTGACGTGGTCTTCTTCAACGGCCCAGGCAGTTTCGCGATCATGTCGCGGAAGGTCGCCAGTTCGGCCTTGCTCTCCCGCACCAGCGGTGTATCGATCCATGACATGTGCGCCGACCCGACGTCGACCCCGCGGTGCGCGAGTTCCAGCCGAAGTGCGTTGGCGAAATGCTCGACGCCGGCTTTCGAGGCGGCGTAGGAGGCCATGCCTGGCGCCGCGGCATAGGCCGCCAAAGAGGACACCACCAGCACATAGCCGCGGCGCTCGATGACCGACGGCAATGCCGCCCGCACGGTGTAGAACACGCCCATCAGGTTGACGTCGATGACGCACTTGAACGCCTCGGGATCGATCTCGAGAACCGATCCGAATGCGCCGATGCCTGCGTTGGCCATCACGATGTCGATACCGCCGAACCGCTCGG
>JAVRPF010000943.1:0-2837 GCA_032162385.1 Mycobacterium sp. | reverse complement strand
CGGCGACACCGCGTTCGGTCGAGGACATTGCCCGATCTCATCCTGGCGCCAGGTCCATACGACGGTTGTGGACCGCGCTGGACCTGGTCGACGCGGGTGCCGAATCGCCTCAAGAGACACGGCTGCGACTCCTGCTCGTACAGTCCGGGCTACCGCGTCCGGTGACGCAGATACCGGTGTGCAACCAGTGGGGTCGGGTGGTCAGGCGAATCGACATGGGGTGGCCCGCGTGGATGGTGGGCGCGGAGTACGACGGCGAGCAGCACTTCACGAACCCCGACGACTACTCAAACGACATCGACCGTCTGGAATTCCTTGCTGCCAGGGGTTGGGCGATCGTGCGGGTGAGCGCCAAACAGTTGCGTTACCGGCGAGCCGCAGTGGTTGAACGCGTGCGACTAGCTTTGCGGCAGAGTGGGTTTCCCGACTGACGACCTCGCGAGCGTACGGTTGTTGGGAGGGCCACTCGCGTTTTGCGTGCAACAACCGTACGCTCGGCGAGCTAAGAAACTCGGCGCGAAGGTCACTGAAGCGCACGCCACACCCGGGCAGGCGTCATCGGCAGCTGATACAACCGCGCACCGCACGCGCGGGCGATGGCGTTGGCCACCGCGGGAGCCACCGGGTTGTACGGTGACTCGCTCATCGACTTCGCGCCCAGCGGACCGAGTTCGTCGTAGGTGTCGGCGAAGTAGACCTCTGTCACCGGGAGGTCGGCCAGTTGCGGAATGTGGTAATTGCGAAGGTCCTTTGTGATGACCACACCGTCGGTGCTCACCAGCATCTCCTCGAACAGCGCCGAGCCGATCGCCTGCGCGACGCCGCCCTCGACCTGTCCGCGGCACTGCTCCGGATTCAGCACCACGCCGGCGTCGGCGGCCTGCACCGACTGCAGGATGCTCACCCGGCCCGTCTCGACGTCGACGGCGACCCGGACCGCGTGCACATTGAACGCCACTGACCGCGGGGTGCCGTCGTGGCGGCCTTGGCCGACCAGCGGTGGGCCGCCGCCCGCCGCCATCTTCGTCAGCAGGTCGCGACACGCGGCCTGCACCGCCAGCCCGGCCACCACGATGCCGGCCGAACCGAACGCACCGGTGTCGTAACCCGTTGCATCGGTGTCGGATTGGTGGATGTGCACCTTGTCGACCGTGGTGTTCAACTCGGTCGCGACGAGTTGGGCGTGCACAGTCGAGGTGCCGTTGCCGAACTCTGCCGTGCCGACCGACAGGGTGTAGAGGCCGTCGGCGTCCGCCGACACGGCCGCCTCGGCGAAGTGACCGCGCGGCGGGATGGTCGCGATCATCGCGATCGCCATGCCTTCGCCGACGCGCCACTGCGGACCGTCGGGCGCCGCCACCCCGTTGCCGGAAGCCAGCGCGTGCTGGGCCAGGTCCAGGCACTGGTCGAGCCCGTAGCTGCCGAACGTCAGGTCGTCGTCGGCCACGTGTGAATCGGTGAACGCGTCGCCCGGTACCACGACGTTGCGGCGCCGCAGGTCGAAGGGATCGATGCCGAGGCGCTCCGCCAGTTCGTCCAGCGCGGCCTCCACCGCGAAGATGACCTGCCCGAGCCCGTAGCCGCGGAACGCCCCCGAGGGAAGGTTGTTGGTGTAGACGGCCTGGGCGTCGACTCGCTTGTTCGCACACCGGTAGACCGAGATCGACTCGCTGCAGCCGTGGAACATCACGCCAGGGCTGTGGTTGCCGTAGGCGCCCGCGTCGATCAGCACGTCGACCGCCAGCGCGGTCAGCACTCCGTCGGGACCCGCGGCCACCGTCGCGTCCACCCGGAAGGGGTGACGGCATGGCGCCGCGACGAACTCGTCGGTCCGGCTGAACTCGTAGCGCACCGGCCGGCCCAGCCGGAGCACCGCGAGCGCGACGACGTCCTCGGTCAGCATCTCCTGCTTGCCGCCGAAACCCCCGCCCACCCGCCGGGTGAACACGTGGACCTCGGAGCGGTCAAGGCCGAACACGTGGCACAACTCGTCGCGGACCAGGAACGGCACCTGCGAGCTGGTGCGAATCACCAAGCGGCCGCGCTCGTCCCGCCATCCGGTGCAGCCGTGGGTCTCCAGGTGCGCGTGCTGAACGCGCTGCGTGGTCCACCGTCCACTCACCACCGCGCCGCCGGTGGCCCTGGCGGTCGCCACCCCGCCGTCGACGTCGCCGACCCCGCCGTGCAGTTCGGCGACGACGTTGCGGGACACGTCGGCGATGCGGGCGACCCTGCCTGCGTCCCCGCCCTTGTCGCCGTGCACCAACGGTGCGCCCGGTGACCGCGCCGCCTCCGGGTCGAACACCGCGGGCAGGGCCTGGTACTCGACGGCGATAGCGCGGCAGGCGTTGTCGGCGATGGCCGCGCTGTCGGCGACGACGGCGGCTACCCGCTGGCCGACGAACCGCACGGTGTCGTCGAGCAGGTACGTGTCGTCGGGGTCGTCGAACCGGCTTTCGTGCCGGGCGGTCGAGTACGCCACCGCCGGGCTGTCGCGATGGGTGAGGACCAGCTGCACACCGGGCATCCGTTCGGCGGCCGAGGTGTCGATCGAGATGATCCGGGCGTGCGGCAGCGGACGGCGCAGCACGGCCATGTGCAACAAGCCCTCCGGCATGTGGTCCATTGTGTACTGCTCGGTCCCGGTGACGACTCGTACACCGGCTGGGGCGCCGATCGAGCGGCCCGCGTCGGACGTCCCGCCGGACTTCTCGGTGTTGGTCGACGACTCCGTCGTGCATTCGTGCGTGTTCCCCGCGTTCCGCGCGTCCGGTCACACGGTCACTACCGTGGCGGGGCTCGGCAGCCCCGACGACCTGCATCCGATGCAGCGCAGG
>JAVRPF010000942.1:0-2708 GCA_032162385.1 Mycobacterium sp. | reverse complement strand
GACGTCCCAGTGGGCAGCCGCAATCTTGGTCTCCAGCGCGACGATTCGCTCGGCCACGGCCTCCCACTCGTTGGGATGCGGCTCCTCGCCCAGCGCCAGCGCGAGCATCCGCGTGATGTGCTTCGGGTAGGCCGCCAGGATCTCGGCGTGCTGCGGATCGCGATAGTAGGACTCGTCGGGCAGACCCAGCCCGGACTGCGAGAGGTGCAGCAGGTAGCGGGTGGAGTCCTTGGAGTCGGTGTCGACGTAGAGGCCGGTGCCGCCGCCGACGCCGGTGCGCTGCAATCCGCCGAGCACGGCGGCGAGGGCCGTCGGGTCGGCCGCGGCGTCGATGGTCGCCAGCTCGTCGAGCAGCGGCTGCACCCCGATCCGCGCGACCGTCTCGGAGTCCATGAAGCTGCCGTACAGATCCCCGACCCGCTGCTCGTCGGTGCCCGCGGGAGCCTTGGTAGCGGCGGCCTCCGTGATCAGGTCGCGCACCTGTTCCTCGGCGCGGTCGGCGAGCAACCGGAACGCGCCGTCGGTGGCCCGGTCGGCGGGGATGGCGTAGTCGTCCAGCCAGCGACCGTTGACGTGGCCGAACAGATCGTCCTGGGGGCGGGCATCGGCGTCGACGTAGGTCAGGTCGATACCGGATCTGGATGTCGCGGCCGGGGCCGCTCCGACGTTGATTGCATTGAGCGTCACTCCCACATCCTTCCAGACGCCCGCAGGAGGTGGGATTTCCGCCAGGTAGCCTCACGGCCATGCCCGACGAGCCCGACACGGAGCGCACCGATCGCGGCGGAGGCGTCTTCACTGGCTACGGCATCGGCTCGGCGGTGCTCGGCCTGGTGTCGGTGGCCGCCGTCGTGCTGGGGCTGCTGATCTGGTCGGGCCACCGCAGCGAGACCGACGAGCTCAGCTACCAGACCAGCGTGCTGCAGGCGGCCGCCGACTGGACCAACGTGCTGATCAACATGAACTCCGACACCGTCGACACCAGCCTGCGGACGCTGCACGACGGCACGGTGGGTCAACTCAACGCCGACTTCGAGGCGACGGTCGAGCCGTTCAAGCAGCTGGTGCTCAAGCTGAAGTCACAGACCGCAGGCCAGGTCGATTCGGTGTCGATCGAGTCGCTGCACCACCAGCAGCCCGGCCCGTCCGGTGCGCCAGTGCCGCAGCCCGAACTGTCGACCGTGGCGTCGCGCACCGACACCGTGATCGTGGTCGCCACGTCGAGGAGTCAGAACGTGGGCGGTGCCCAGCCGCAGCCGGTGCGCTGGAACCTGCGGCTCGGGGTTTCCGACGTCGACGGCAGGCTGCTGATTTCGCGGCTGGAGACCATCCGATGAGGAACCTGCTGCGCGTCCTCGCCTTCGACGTCCTGGCGCCGTTGGCCGCGATCGCGGGACTGGTGTACGTCGGCGCCGCGCTGGCCTGGCCGCTGTGGTGGGTCGCGGTCTGCTCGGTGCTCTGCCTACTGGTCGTGCAGGGCATGGTCGTCGACTTCGTGCTGTATCGCCGCGACGGCGTCACCGTGGGAACCGACGACGAAGGTCCCTTCCTGCGGTTGGCGGTCGTCGGCCTTACCGCGGTCGCCCTGGTGGTTGCCGTGGTGGTCGGCTACACCCGCTGGACGGGGCCGGACCGCGCCATGCGCGCCGACATCGCCGAGGTGGTGGGTATCGCCAGCAGCGTGGCCGAGGCGTCGGCCACCTTTACGCCGCAGGATCCGAACGCGTCGATCGACCGGGCCGCCGGCCTGATGACACCCGAACGCGCCGACGCTTACCGGAGCGAGTTCGCCGCGGTGGCAAAGGAATTGGCGAGCAAGAACATCGCCGGGCAGGCAAACACCGTCTCAGCGGGCGTCGAGGCGATCGGGCCCGCAGCGGCCAGCGTCGCCGTGGTCATGCGGGGCACCCAGAACGCGCCGGGCAAGCCGCCGGACGTCGCGGTGCTGGCGTTGCGGATCACCCTGACCAAGGACGGCGGGAAGTGGCTGGTGGCAGACGTGACGCCGATCAACGCCCGCTGAGAGGTGGACGCTAGAAGGCTGTGGTCAAACCGCCGTCGACGGCGATGGTCTGACCCGTGATGAAGGACGAGGCTTCGCTCGCCAGGAAGACGACGATGCCGGCTATTTCTTCGGGTCGCCCCCAGCGGCCGAGCGCGGTGCGGGTCCGAAGCCACTGCCCCCATGTGGGGTCAGCCGCAAGCGCCGAATTGGCTTCGGTCGCAAATGTTCCCGGTGCCACGGAGTTGACGGTGATCGATCGGGGACCCAAGTCCGCCGCCAATGCTCGGGTGAGCCCGTCGAGCCCGGCTTTCATTACGGCGTAACCGACGTCGCCGGAACGGCCCAGTTGGCCGATGACCGATGAGATGTCGATGATCCGCCCGGGCAGTCCGCGCTCGACCAGATTGGCGGCGACGCATTGACTCAGCGAGTACGCCGAAGCCAGATGCACATCGAACATTCGGGCCAGATCATCGGGTGACAGTCCGTCAACGCCGCGCCGGTCGCGCTGACCAACGTTGTTCACCAGAATGTCGATGGGCTCGAGTGCGGTGACGACCTTGCGTGCGTGATCCAGGTCGGCGACGTCAAAGGCCGCAGTGGTGACGTCGAGTCGTTCGGCCTGAAGCCGCCCAGCCGCCGCGGTCAGGGCGGCGGGATTGCGCCCGTTGAGCACGACCTGAGCGCCGGCCCTCGCCAAGCC
>JAVRPF010000941.1:0-4723 GCA_032162385.1 Mycobacterium sp. | reverse complement strand
CGGTATCGAGTGCGCCAACAGCGGAACCAGTCCCTCGGCGCCGCACCGAGAGAACTGGCCCGACGCTCAGTACGACGCTCTGGTCCGTTGCTGCGCGGCGATCAATCGCCGCCTCGGGCAAAGCTCCAGCCGCACCATCGGGCACAAGGAGTACGCCGGTCGCGCACAAGGCAAATGGGATCCGGGTGCCATCGACATGGACGTCCTGCGCGACGACATCCAAGCCCGCATCGGCACGATTCCGAACCCGGCGCCGACACCGAGACCTCCCGTCCCCATCGGCGAGTTCGCCCACATCCTGCTCTTCCCTGGCTCCTCGGGACCACAGGTCGCCGAACTCCAACGTCGGCTCAAGCAGGCCTATGCGCAGTACGCGGGGAATCTCGTCGTCGACGGTGAGTTCGGCCCGGCCACCGAGGACGCGGTCAAGGAGTTCCAGCGACGTACTGGCGGCCTGAAGGTCGACGGCATCGTCGGGCCCGCCACTGCTGCGGCCATGAAGTTGAGAATGGTTTCCAGCACGGGAGCGCTCGTCGCGGTGGGCTAGATCGAAATCCGTCGTCTACCGCAGCAGCGCCTCGAAGAGTTCTTCGAAGTGCAGGTGCGCCACGAAGTGGCCGCCAGCCCGAACGTAGTGCGTTGCGCCCGGAATGCGCTGCGCCAGTTCGCGTCCCCAGACGCCTGGTACGAGTTCGTCCTCGGCCCCCGACCAGACGTCGACCGGTACCTTGAGGTCCTCGGGTGTGAACCCCCACGGCAGTGCCCAGGCGCGGTAGTCCTCGATGACACCGGACGCGCGCCGAAGCCCTTCGTATGACACGCGCGAAAACGCATCGAACCCTTCGGCCCGCAGGACGGCGGCGTCCGCCGCGCCCAACTCCCGTGCGGCCAGCCGGCCGTTGAGGGTGGGCGCCGACCGAGCCATCACCGCCATCGTCCGGAAGCACTGGCGCGCAACCCACGGCACCCTTTGCGACAGTCTGGTGTACGCGCGGTCAAACAGCGGCAACTGCGCGAACACCCCCGGCTCGGTCAGCGGTAAGGCCCCGGCGATGATCGCGACCCGTGTCACCCGCGACGGCATGGCATGACCGAGTGTCGCGGCGTACTGCCCGCCCATCGACCATCCCATCGCCGCGAACTGGTCGACACCGAGTTGATCCAGAAGTTCGGCAACGTCGTCGGTCCAGTCGAGTGTGGTGCGCCCCGGTAGCGGATCGGACAGCCCGATCCCTGGCCGATCCGGTGAGATCAGCCGAACCCCTGCCCGCTCGGCGAAGGGTCCGGCCGCCGCCACGTCGAGTCGCCCGACCAGGCCGCCGTGCGCACTGACGACGACGGCGCCGTCGGGTCGGCCGTACTGGGCGAAACCCAGCGACCGCCCGTCCCGCAGACGCACGACGTGGTCGTCGACGCCTCGATGTTGGGCCACGGGTGTCAGCCTGGCAGTGCGCGGGCGCCGCCACCGCCGAACGGGTGAGTTGGAGTCTGGTCGGCGATCAGCCGGCGGACAACACCCGGCTTCCCCGTCCAGCACCCGGGCGGGGGTGCGTCTCGGGGAACCGGCGATGTAGGCCGTCGATGAGCCGGTGCACCTCGTACAGCTCTCGGCGCAGGGTGGACCGCTGCCTGCGATCGTGAGTGGCGCCGCGGATGGAAGAGCGAGAGCCGCGGCGCTCCGCCGCTTCGAGCTTGTGCGAGATCTCGGCGACCTGTTCGCCCAATTCTCGAAGCAGTGCCCGCGCCTGAGCTGCCCCCGCGTCTTCGACCATCTCTGGATCGTCTCACCATTTCCTAATGCGCGCGCGGTCGGTTCGCGCGAAGTTCATCTCGTTGCCCAAATTTCAGGGCGGCGTTCATACGAATGGCGGACATGGCGCCGCATCCGCACTAGAGATCAGAGCCGACTCGCAGCGAACGCTCCAGCCTCGTCGACCATGCCGTTCACGGCATACAGCGCGTGGGCGATGGTGGGTCCGCCACCGGCAGCACCATCGCAGATTGTGTCGCCGGGAGCACACAGTTGGGTCGTCTTGGCCGCGTATCGCGGGCCGATCACGATCGGCGGCGCGCCGTATTCGCGCAGAAACGCATCCGACGGTGTCCCGATGAGGGCCACTGCGGCGACATGGTCGGCCACGTCGGGCGGCATCGGCTTGGGTACAGTCGAGGCGGACTCGGCAGGTACAGCCTCCGGTACCACGGCCGATGTGACGAAACCGGCCACGACCGCACCTTGCGAGTATCCGCCGAGCACCATCCTGGTGGCGGGGCAGTTCGCGGCCATGGATTGGATATGGGCGCCCGCGTCGCGTATCCCGTCGACGACGGTTCCGGCGAAAGCCATCCGGTCGGCGAAATCGCTGCTGGCGGGGTAGTTGACCGCATACACGTCGACCGACCTGCCGCCGGACTGTGCGCGCACCGAGTCGACAAATGCCTGGCCTACCCCGCCAACGCCAGGTGGCTCGCCGGTACCCCGGGCAAACACCACCTCGACGTCGGGGCACGGTTGAGCAGACGCGGATGGCACGGCTGCGCCCAACATCACCGCCCCGACAGCGACCGCCACAGTCCCCAGGAGACGTGCGATTCGGCGAACGCTCATGAGTGGTTCACTCCCTACGCTCAGCGGCCTTGGACGCGGATGTCTCGACCGTAGAAGGTGGTACCCCGGTGTTTGCTACTCAAAACCAGTGTGTCGCGAAGCACCGCGCGGAGGTCGACCACCGCCCGCGCGGCCCGCTATCGGCGCGAGCAGTCCAGCGAGACCGTGATCGTGCGCCTGAAGACGACCTCGATGAAGTCGTCACCCCTGCGCTCGAACCGCTTCTGCTCCCGCGGGTTGCGGACGTCGGTCACCACGCACTCGTCCAGGGGTGCGCTGCCGAAGCGGTCGACCTTGACGTCGAAACCTTGCGCCTCGAGCAGACCGATCGTGACGTTCGCCGACTCGGCGTTCGCCGGAATTGCGGGCAGGACGAGTACGCCGACGGCCGCCGCCCCTGCTGCGACTGGGATTGCGAATGCGGCACGCATGGCCGCTGCTTTCGAAGGTGTTCTAGACATGACTGGATGGTGCAGCGCAGCGGGGGGTCACTGCATGAAGGTTGTGTGGAGATCAGCTGGAGATTGTGGGCAGTCAGATTCCCCCGCAGCTGATCCGGAGTGCCTCGACCGCCGCGTGGATGCTCGGGATGGTCGCCGGACCGTACCGGGTGACGACCTGCTCCAGCGCGCGGGTGACGTGCGGACCCACGACGCCGGCTGTCAGAGTCTCCTCGGCGATGACGACGCCGTTCACGACGTGTGCGGCATGCAGACGGCCATCCCTGGTGACCTCGTAGCGCCAGTCACCGATCAGGATTCTTTCGGGCTCGGAGCGGAACAGACCGCGTCGCGCCGGCGTGTGGTCCACCCCTGGAAGGCCTGCGAACACGTTGATCACCAACGCAACTCCGCCCGCCCCGGACAGCGCCGCCGTGACGACGCGGCTCACCTCATCGGAGTCGAGCCCCGTCATCACATGCTCATCGGCATGACGAACGACGGCGTGATGGTCTCGCCGCTGCCGGTGCGACGCACGGCGGTTCCCGCCGCATAGAACTCGACGGTGTGCAGCCCCCATGCGTAGTTGGCGATCTCGAACTGGACGCCGACGACGCCGTTGGCGCCGTCCCGTTCCGCCTCGGCCTGCATCCGGGACATCGCCAGTTCCCGTGCCTCGTAGTTGCCCTGAGTCCACTGCGGCATCTCGGCGTTGCGCCCCGCTTGCTTGAGCGTCTGCATGAATCCCTGCACGGCGATGTGGAAGACGCAGTTGCCCATCACGAATGCGACGGGGGTGTATCCCGATCGGAGCAGAGTCGTCATGTCCTGGCCCGAAAGGTGGCTGCTGAAGGCTTGTCCGTTCGGACGGCGATAGGCGCCGGGCTCGGCGGTGTACCGCACCGCGGTGCCGACTGCGATGAACTCGAGGTGTTCGCCCTCGCCCTGGTGTCGCCATTCGAGTCGTACGCCCACGACGCCGTCGGCCTGCAGCGCGTCGGCTTCGGCTTGCATCCGCGACATGGCGTTCCAGCGCGCACGATACGTCGCTTCGGTGAGAATCGGCAGCTCCGACTGCTGTTTGATTCCGGTGAACTGGTATCCGACGTGATAGACGGACACGCCCATGACGAGGTCGATCGGTTCGAATCCCGCGCCGTGCAGGAGGGCGAACTCGTTGATCGACAGGTCCGAGGTGAACAGCTTGTCCGCATGCGAAAGTCGTTCCCCGGCTACCGGGTCGAGTGGGTTCGGTTGCATCGGCACGCACCTTCCGTATGGGTGCGCAGAGTGTAGGAGCCGCGCCTGTGAACTTGGTGGGAGTTCCGCCAGCTGAACATCGGGTGCCTCAAACGCGACGCGTGGGTAATGCCGTCGAGGAATGCCATGACCACGCTGATTGCCGCACCCGCCATTGCGACCGACTTCGGGGCTCAGGGCGGCGATCCCAGACGCGGGGTCGACATGGACCTGAGTACGTGTGTCAACCGCTATGGCCCCGCGCCCGCCGCAGTCTTGGCGCTGCATCGCATCCAGCCCGCGGACATCGTGCTGCATCCCTATGACGCGACCGATCAGATGATCGATCTCTACCGCTGGTCCACCGACGTCCGTTACGGCGGGATGATCGCCGGACGCGGCGCGAGCGAGTTCATCTGGGCGATGGGTCGCGAAC
>JAVRPF010000940.1:0-6305 GCA_032162385.1 Mycobacterium sp. | reverse complement strand
ACGCTGGTCCGGCTGACCGATCTGGGCCGCTCGACCGTCGAGGACGCGACGGTGACGCTCAACAACGAGGTGTTCGCCGACATCGGGATGTCGGAATCCGATTCGCGGACGCTGACCGCCGCCATCGAGTCGCTGCGGCGCCACGCCGGCGACTTCTAGGGGTCATCTGCGAGCAGTGCGGGCAGCGGGATGGTGGCCGTGACCGCCGTGCCCGACCCGGGCCGCGACCGGATGTTGAGCCGCCCGCCGACGATCTCCGCGCGCTCGGCCATCGACAGCAGGCCGTAGCCACCCATCTCATCGCCGCCGAGCGGCTTCTCGAACGTGTCGAAACCGATTCCGTTGTCGACGATTTCGAGTCGGGCGTGCTCGTCACCCATCGAGAAGGTGAGCTTCGCGTGGGTGGCTTGCGCGTGCTTGACGACGTTCTGCAGGCATTCCTGTGCGATGCGGTACAGCGCGATCTCGATGTGGTCGGGCAGCCGGGCATCCGCCAACTCGACATCGATGTCGACCAGCGGGATCGACCGCGCCAGGCTGGCCAGCCCGCCCGCCAGCCCGAGGTCGTCGAGCACTGGCGGGCGCAGCCCATTGATCGCCGCACGGGCCTCGCCGAGCGTGAGATCGACCAGTTCGCGAGCCCGCGCCAATTGTTCAGCGGCCGTGGTGGAGTCATCGCCCACTGCTCGGCTGGCGGCGTCCAAACGGTAGGACAACGTGACGAGCCGTTGGCTGATGCCGTCGTGGATGTCGCCGGCCAGGCGGCGTCGTTCGAGCTCCTGCGCCTCGATGACCTGCTCGACGAAGTTCTCGTGCGCACGATCGCGGGCCACCAGCTGGCGGTGCATCCGCGCCTGGTGCATTGCGCCCGCGATGAGCCGACCGATGACCAGAAGCAGCTCCACGTCACGGTCGGCGAACTCGCGGCGCAGCACGGTGTGGACGTTGAGCACGCCGACCAGCCCGCCGGGGTCGGTCTCCATTGGCACCGACACCATCGAGGTGAAGTCCGAACCGCGCAACGACTCGAACGGCTTGTACCGCGGATCGGACTCCTTGTCGTGGATTATGACGACCGGCTCGCGGTGGCTGGCCACCCAGCCGGATATTCCCTGCCCCAATGGAAGTCGGATCTTGCCGACCTCGCTATCGAAGGGTGGCGTCGCGCCCGTCAGGGTCAGCGAGCGTTCGGTGTCGTCGAGTACGTGGACGAAGCAGACGTCGGTGGCCGTCGCGGTAGTGATCATCCGGGCGGCCGCCTCGGCGAGCGGTTCGACGCCAGGACCGCTCGACGCCGCCTGGATCAACTCCCGCAGCAGCGCCAGCTCGCGGTCCGCGTCGACGAGGTCGCGAACGGCACTGGGCCTGGCAGGACTCATGGGTGCCTCATTGGTAGATGCCTTCCCGCAATGCGGTCGCGACGGCGCCGGTGCGGTCGCCGACGCCGAGCTTGCGGTAAATGGACCGAAGGTGTGTCTTGACGGTTTCGTCGCCGATCACCAACTTGTTGGCGATGCCCTTGTTGGACAGTCCGTTGACGACGAGCGACAGGATCTCGCTCTCGCGCTGCGTCAGGCCCTGCCGGGCGCCCGGCCAGAATTCGTCGCGCTGCAACCGCGCCGCGGTGTCGACGGCGCGCGCCGCCATGCTGGGGTCGATCGCCGTCTCGCCGCGGTGCACGAACTCGAGCTGGCGGACGAGTTCGTCGCTGCTGATGCTCTTCAGCAGATAGCCGGCTGCACCCACCCGCAGCGCCTGGAACAGGTACTGCTCGTCGTCGTAGACCGAGAGCATCACGACCTTGCGGCTCGGGTCACGGACGCGAAGGTCGGCGCACAGGTCCAGCCCGCTGGCGCCCTGCATGCGGACATCACAGAGCACGACGTCGGGGTCCAGCTCGTCAACGACGCTGAGCGCCCGCTCAGCCCCCACGGACTGGCCCACCACCTCCACCCGGTCGCCGAACGAGGCCAGCATCGCCTTGAGCCCCTCGATGACCATCTCGTGGTCGTCTACCAGGACCAGCCGGACCGGGGCTCCGCTCCTGCCCTCCGGTCCATTTTCCCGGGTCGCTCGGCTCCTGCCCTCCGGTGCCACCATGACCTCACCTTAGGTGCGCAGGTCACCGGTCCCACATAAGACGGCGGCCAAGATGGCTACCCGTATCCCCCGATTGGGGGAGTCCGTCGAGATCTGACATAGGCCACGCTGTTCAACATGCCGGTTGCGTGTGAGGCGAGGACGTTCTGGTGGGACGCCGGGCGACCGGCCGACGCCGCCGTCGAGCCGCTGCGAGCCGTGATCTTCGACCTCGATGGCGCGTTGGCCGACGTGGAGCGCGACGGTCAGCGGTTGGCATTCAACGCCGCGTTCGCCGCACATGGCCTGGACATCAGCTGGACGGTCGAGGAATACGGCCGGCTGGTGTGCATCGGCGACGAGCAGCGGCGCATCGCGTCGGCCCTGCGCAGGCGGGGTTTCGGCCGGGTCAGCGCGGAGATTGCCGCGCATCTGTACCGGACCAAGAACGATCTTTTCGAGGAATCGGTGCTGAACGGCGACGTCACGGCCCGGGTAGGCCTCGAGGATCTGATGAACAGCCTGTTCTTCGCGGGCGTGCCGGTCGCGGTCGTGAGCACGGGTTCTCGAACATGGGTCGAGCCGCTGGTCCGGCAGCTGGTTGGCGACGGCATCGCCGAGACCGTGGTGACGCCCGACGACCTCCCCAACCCCGGCGGTGAGCCCGACCTGCACGGGCACGCGCTGTGGGAACTCGGGCTCGCGCCGGACAGCGCGTTGGCGGTGGCGGGTACGCAGCGCGGACTGCGGGCCGCACGGGCAGCGAAGCTGGCGACGCTCGTCGTCACCACTGGCTACGCAGTCGGCGCCGACTTCACCGACGCTGTCGAGGTGCGCTCCGGCTACGACGGGCTGTTGTCCGCAGGCTGCGAGCTGATGCACCGGCGTTGGCAGACCACCGGTCGATAACCGAGCCGCTAGCCGCTGCGGATCAACTCGATGACGGCGCTGAAGTCCTTGTCGGCGTGGTCGGCGGCGAACTTCGCGTAGATCTCCGCGGCGTGGCTGCCCAGCGGTGCGGTGGAACCGGACGAGCTGACGGCGTCCATCGCCAGGCCGAGGTCCTTGTTCATCAGGGCCGTCGCGAAACCCGGTGTGAAGTCGTTGTTGGCCGGTGAGGTCGGAACCGGGCCGGGCACCGGGCAATTCGTGTGGACGGCCCAGCAGTTCCCGGTCGCGCCGGTGATCACGTCGAACAGCGACTGCGCAGACAGGCCCAGCTTCTCGGCCAGCACGAAGGCTTCGCCGACGGCGATCTGCTGCACCGCCAGCACCATGTTGTTGCACAGCTTGGCGGACTGGCCGGTACCGGAGCCGCCGCAGTGAATAATCTTGCCCGCCATCGGTTCCAGCACTGGTCTGGCGCGCTCCACGGCGGCGTCGTCACCGCCGACCATGAACGCCAACGTGCCCGCCGTAGCGCCCTTGACACCGCCGGACACCGGCGCGTCGACCTGTGCGAAACCGTGTTCGGCGGCCTGCGCGTTGATGGCTCTGGCGTCGTCGACGGAGATCGTCGAGGTGTCGATGAACAGCGCGTCCGACTTGGCGGCGGGCAGCACCTCGGCGTAGCACGCCCTGACGATGGCACCGCTGGGCAGCGACGTGATCACCACGTCCGCGTCGGTCACGGCCTCGGCCCCACTGTCGAACACCGTGGCGCCCTTGCCTTCTGCGGCCGCCTTCAGCGCAGGCACCGGATCGAATCCGCGCACGACGTGCCCGCCCGCGACGAGGTTCGCCGCCATCGGGCCGCCCATGTGGCCCAGTCCCAAGAATGCCACGGTGCTCATCGAGTCGGCTCCTTCTACGCGGACGCGCGGGCCCGGGCGGCCTCGGCCCGCCCGATCACCACGCGCATGATTTCGTTGGTCCCCTCGAGGATTCGGTGCACCCGCAGGTCGCGGACGATCTTCTCCAGCCCGTACTCGCTCAGATAACCGTAGCCGCCGTGAAGCTGAAGCGCGCGGTCGGCGACGTCATAGCAGGCATCCGTCACGTGGAGTTTGGCCATCGCGCACAGCTCGACCTTCTCCGGCTCGTCGTTGTCGAGAGCGGATGCCGCCCGCCACAACATCATTCGCGACGACTCCAGCGCGGTTGCCATGTCGGCCAGTGCAAATCGAATGGTCGGCTCGTCGATCAGGCTGCCGCCGAAGGCCTCCCTATCGCGCACGTATGCGGCGGCCTTCTGATACGCGGCTGCGGCTCCGCCGAGCGAGCACGCCGCGATGTTGATACGGCCGCCGTTCAACCCGTTCATCGCGATCCCGAAGCCGCCGCCCTCGCGATCCGTGCCACCGAGCATTGCGTCCGCGGGTACCCGCACGCCTTCCATGATCACTTGAGCGGTCGGCTGGCCGTTCCATCCCATCTTGTGTTCCTGCGCGCCGAAACTCAGACCGGGGGTACCGTTCTCGACGACGAAGGCCGAAATGCCGCGCGGACCCGCGGCACCGGTGCGGGCCAGCACGACGTACACGTCGGACGACCCGGCCCCCGAGATGAATTGCTTGACGCCGTCGAGCACGTAATCGCTGCCGTCGCGCACTGCCTTGGTGCGCAGCGCACTTGCGTCGGAGCCCGCTGACGGCTCGGTCAGACAGTAACTGGCCACTGCTTCCATCGACGCCAACCGGGGCACCCACGCCTTGCGTTGTTCGCGCGTGCCGTAGCTATCGACCATCCACGCACACATGTTGTGGATGGACAGGAACGCTGCCGTCGAGGGATCCGCCATTGCCAACTGTTCGAAGATGCGCACCGCATCGAGCCGCCGCAGGCCGCTGCCGCCGACGTCCTCGCTGCAGTACATGGCCGCCATGCCCAACTCGGCGGCCTCGCGCAGTGCGTCGAGCGGGAAGTGCTTGGTGGCGTCCCATTCCAACGCGTACGGTGCAATGCGTTTCTCGGCGAACGCGGCTGCCGTCTCGGCGATCACGCGCTCGTCGTCGTCGAGGCCGTAGAAGTTCACCATCTACTTCATCGTCGGGATGCTGAACTCGGCGCCGTCCTTGATGCCGGACGGCCACCGCGACGTCACGGTCTTGACCTTGGTGTAGAACTGGATCGAGGCAGGCCCGTGCTGGTTGAGGTCGCCGAAGCCGGAGCGCTTCCAGCCGCCGAAGCTGTGGTAGGCCACCGGAACCGGGATCGGTACGTTCACGCCGACCATCCCGACCTGCACGCGGGAGACGAAGTCGCGCGCGGTGTCGCCGTCGCGGGTGAAGATCGCCACGCCGTTGCCATATTCGTGCTCCGAAGGCAGTCGCAGGGCCTCTTCGTAGTCTCCTGCCCGCACGATGCAGAGCACGGGCCCGAAGATCTCGTCGGTGTAGATCGACATGTCGCTGGTCACGTGATCGAACAGTGTCGGCCCGATGAAGTAGCCGCCTTCGAGGCTCTCGTCACCGAAAGTGAGCTCGTCGCTGGCGCGTTCGCGACCGTCGACCACTACCTCGGCGCCTGCGGCGACACCCTGACCGATGTAGTCGCGCACCCGCTCGAGCGCGGCCCCGGTGACCAGCGGACCGTAGTCGGCCTTGGGGTCCAGGCTGTGTCCGACCCGCAGGTTGTTGACGCGCTCGACCAGCCTGGCGCGCAGGCGATCCGCAGTCTGCTCGCCGATCGGCACGGCGACGCTGATGGCCATGCATCGTTCACCTGCGCTGCCATAGCCCGCGCCGATCAGTGCGTCCACGGCCTGGTCGAGGTCGGCGTCGGGCATGTTGATCATGTGGTTCTTGGCGCCACCGAAACACTGGGCGCGCTTGCCGTTTGCCGCCGCGGTGGAGTAGATGTACTGCGCGATGTCGGAGCTGCCGACGAATCCGACTGCCTTGATGTCGGGATGGTGCAGGATGGCGTCGACCGCTTCCTTGTCGCCGTGCACCACCTGGAAGACACCGGGCGGCAGGCCGGCCTCGAGGAACAGTTCGGCCAGCCGGACCGGCACTGACGGGTCGCGCTCGCTCGGCTTGAGAATGAAGGCGTTGCCGCAGGCCAATGCGGGCCCGGCCTTCCACAGCGGGATCATCGCCGGGAAGTTGAACGGCGTGATGCCCGCGACGACTCCGAGCGGCTGGCGCAGCGAGTAGACGTCGATACCACCGCCCGCGCCCTCGGTGTACTCGCCCTTGAGCAGGTGCGGGATGCCGACGGCGAACTCGATGACCTCGACGCCGCGCTGGATGTCACCGCGTGAGTCGGCGACGGTCTTGCCGTGC
>JAVRPF010000939.1:0-5896 GCA_032162385.1 Mycobacterium sp. | reverse complement strand
GCCCCTAAGGTCGAGCAGCTGCCGAAACCGCACATACCCCTGGGGAATAACGCGACCGTGGACAACCGCGGTCAGATGATGGGGAGTGTGTCGTCACGCAATCGACGAACTCACTCGGGGTGGCAACGAGCATTCCAGCTAACCACCACGCGGGAGTTCCGGTTCTCCTCGACCAATTTGGTGGCTAGCGCCGACGACAAAGCTGCTCGCTTCGAGCAGTCTTGAGGTACATACCGAGGCGAAAAAGCATGTGGAGGAAGACGATGACTACGGGCAGCGCAGGCCGCTCGACGCGCAACCGACGGCGGGTGCATCCGGCGGCCTTGACCGGCCCGTCCCACACGGACTCGCGATGTGGAATTCCGGAATGTCGTCCGGGCCAGTCGCCAGCCCGCACACCGGCGGCGCCGTCTGACCCGATGCTTGCCCGAGCTGACGCGAGTACGCCGCCGGGAACCGATCTTCAGCCGGCATCGCCTGTAGGCGATGCCACCAAAAATAGGGAGAAATAATGAATCTACGATATGTCGCGCCACTGGCCATCGCCGCATCCGCGGCAGCCATTGGACTGGCACCGGTCGCCGCGGCCGACGCAACCGTGCAGCAGAGCCCGGGAAATGCCGAAGTCACCGCTACACCCGGGACAGCCGCGCAAGAGGCCGCCCAAAACCAACAGCCATTCGGCGGGGACTCGGGTGCCCTGCTGTACCACCACCACCGCTGACAACGACCGCGCGCTTAGGGCAGGGAAGCTCTTAGTCCCGCTCTAAGCGCTATGGTCTTGGGGCGCAAGGCAAGCCGGGACGCTGACGACGTCGCTACACTGAGGCTGCCCCCGAACGGTGGACATCGAGACGGCGAGATGAACGGTCCCGCTGGAAGGATGTCACCATGTCCCGAACCCGCCGGTCGTTTACCTAGCCTCCGACACATGAAAAGAAGTGGTGCGGTCTCGGCCGCAAACTTCGTGCACACACCCGCGGCACTCGACCGGTTGCTGGCCGAAAAGTCGGCTTGCTGGCAATGGGCCGCGTTTACAGGGGTGCTGGTTCAGCGTCGAGCATCCGTGGCGTCCCAGAGGCTGGAACAGGAACTCCGCCTCGCCACGCAGACGGGCAGGCGATTACAAAGCCGCCATGAGGTGGGGCTGTCTATCAGGGAACGTCTCACAGACGTGACCAACGTGTTTGAGGAACTGAAGGCATTCGATCTGACGCCGCCGTATGGGGATGTTCGGCGATCGGGCGAAGGCACGGCTGACGCCGACGGCATCGTCCACGTCGCAAATGGGGCTGATGGACTATCACGATCGGCTACCGCATCGCCGAGCAGTACCGGAGCGTCTCCGTACCAGGAAAGTACGTGGGGTTGCGCAGCATTTGCTTGGGTTTCATGGATGGTCTCCTCGAGGGCTTCGACACCTTCATCAACGACTTTCTCGAACGCCTGAAGATGATGCGGGAGTTTGCAACCTTCGCGCGCGACAACGTCGAGTTCGATCCCGTTCCGCTCAACCTGGACGGCCACAGTCAACTGATCGCCGCGATCTGGGACCAACTTCGCGATCTAGGGCTCGACGCTGCCAAGCCACGCGAAGAACTCGGCGGCCGAGAACACGGGCTTGCCCCACTCGAGTGCCTTGCGCGCCTTGCCGGACTGCGTGCCGACCTCGGCGGTGATCAGGATCTCGCAGCGCGTCTTGGTGACCGATGGCACGGGCACGAGCCCTGCCGAGGCGGCCAAGCGCTGCATCTCGTCGCGGTCGACGATCCGGCCCTGCGCGTCCTCGGCAGTGCCGGTGAAGCACACTCGCGCACCGGGCACCAGGATGGCCGCGATGTCGTCGCCGACGAGCGCGGACTCCACCGAGTCATCGATGATCCCGACTCCCAACAACTCCTCGACCTGGCGCAGGCGCGCCACCGACTCGATGGTCAGGGGTGCCCGCGCCGCGGCGGCCCGCAACTGGTCGGCCACCGAGTATCGGGCCGCCGAGTGCCACGGCGTATCCGCGCCGGCACCGTCACCCGCCGCCCACGAGGCGCCGTGTCCCAGCAGCGTCGCGCCGACGCCACGGCTGACGTCGAGCAGTGCCGATAGGCCTGGCAGGTGAACCGACGCTGGGGTTGCTACCTCGGGCGTACGACTGACGAGATGTCCCGAGAACGATTCGGTGGGCTCGGGTTCGTCGAATGCCGATGATGCCGAATCCGCTGAGCCCGAACGGGAGAACGCGTCGAGCGCAGCGCGGGCCCGCGCCAGCGCCGTGCCGGCCGCCAAGCCCCGGTGATGCTCGGCGTCGAGCACCGAGCGCGGCACGTCGGCACCCAGCGGCACGGCCACGACGAGCCCGAGCCGCTTGAGTTCGAAGTCGATGAGGCCGAGCGTTTCATCGATCCCGACGCCGACCGGTGTGCAGCCGGCCAGCATCGGCGCGACGACCTCCCACGCTTCGGCCAGCGTCGGAGCGAGCAGTACGTCGGAGACCGTGATGCCGTAGGACTGCCTGGCATCGGCGAGATCCCGCTGCGGGTTGACCAGCGTGCTGACCGCGGTGCCGTCGTCGAACGCCACCGCGAGTTCGACCGGCCGGGGCCGCGACATCCGGCCTTCGTCGCCGACGGTGAGGATGCCGATCCCGCAGTGTCTCCGGGTGCCCTCGTCGGCGACCGCTTGGCGCAGGAACCGGACGACACGCTTGTCGGTCCTCAGATCCTTCGGCAGCACCGGACGTTTGAGCACCAGCCCGCTCATCGACGTGCACCGGCTGAGCGCGACGTAGAGCTGGCCGAACGAGAACATGCCGCCGCTGAGGTCGACGACCATGCGCTCGAGCGTCTGGCCCTGGCTCTTGTGGATGGTGATCGCCCACGCCAACTTGAACGGTAGCTGCGTGTAGGTGCCGATGACCTCGCGGCGCAGCGACCCGCCGTCGACGACCGGCCTGGTCGCCTCCCAGGTGAAGGGCCTGACGTCCGCGGTGTCGCCGTTGGTGAACTCGACGGTGACGACCAGTCCGTCGGCCATTCGAGCGGCGGTCACGCGCCCGAGCGTGCCGTTGACCCACCGATCGGACTGGTCGTTGTTCAGCATCATGATCTGCGCACCGACCTTGAAGCGCAGCTCGTCCTCCACTGGCGGATCGAAGAGGCTGAGGTCGCCGGATCGCCTGGCGAGGTAGGTGATCTGGTCGCCGGGCAACCGCTCGAGGCGCTGCCGGTTCCTGGCGGTCACCAGTCGGTTGGTCGGTGCCAGCGTGAGCCAGAATTCGTCGTCGGGTGGTTCGAAGTCCGGATCGGTGCGCGCGTTCAGTTGGTCACGCGCATGACCGACCAGGACGCCTTCGCGAATCTCGTTGAGAATCGCCGCCATTCGGTCATCACCCTGTTGGCGGAACACCGTGGTGAGGGCTACCGTCGGGAAGTCCTCGGACCGAAAGCTGTCGGCGGAGAAGAAGTACGGGGTGGCGTAACGGGCGTTCAGGTACCCGACCTCGGCTTCGTGCACCACGGGCGGCAGCTGATAGAGGTCGCCCACGAGGACGATCTGGACACCGCCGAACGGAGTGCCCGGCACAGGACCGAATCTCTCGAGCGCCGCGGCCACCTGGTCGAAGAGGTCTGCGCGGACCATCGATGCCTCGTCGACGATCAGGGTGTCGAGCGAGCCGAGGATCTTCGCGAACCGGCCCGGGTAGTACCGACCGGTGCGGACGTCGTCGAGAGTTGTCGTCGTCGAAAAGCTGAACAGCCGGTGGATGGTGTATCCGTCGACGTTCAAGGCGGCGATGCCGGTCGGGGCGACGACGACCACGTTGCGATCGGTTTCGGCGATGAATTCGCGAATCAGCGTCGACTTACCCGTGCCCGCCTTGCCCGTGAGGAAGACATGCCGTCCGCCACTGAGCAGCGCGAGGGCATTCTTGAATTCGTCGGTCAGGACGAGCTGCGGATTCCGCGCCTCCTGCACCGCCATGTCTACCCCTCGCGACCGACCACGATACCGCCGCCGGTCACCCCGCCGTGTCACCGAATCCGGATGCGTAGCTCTCCTTGACCACTTCGAGGTGGGCCCAGCTTTCGACCATGTGCACGCCGGGCAGCGATCGCACGGTGTCGAGCAGTTCGACGAGTTGACGGGCCGAGAATGCCCTGACCGTCGCCAGGACGTCGAAACGCCCGAGGGTGCGCGCCAGGAAGATCACCGACGGCATCGCCGCCATGGCATCCACGACCTCTTGGTGATCGCCACTCAGGCGGATGCCGAGGCCGATGGCGCTCTGCCGGTCCTGGCCGGAGTGACGGACGACCGCGCCGATGCGCACGACCTGTGCACCGAGGAGTCGCACGACCCGCCGACGTGCGCCCGCCGGCGAAAGCCCGACCACTGCAGCGAGATCCACATAGGACGCGCGACCGTCCTCCTGCAGAGCCCGCAACAGTGCCAGGTCGACGTCGTCGACGTCCATGCTCACCTCACCGACCGGGCCAACCACGTCACGAACCACCTCGACGTAGGTGAGTGTCTCGACGCCCGTGACCCCGTCCAGTGCGCGCAACTCGGAGATCGCGCGATCGATCTCGCGGGGTGTGGCCGCCCGGACCTCTGCCACCAGGCCATGCGGCCCACTGGTCAGCGACAGGAACGGCACGTCATCGCGGCTGGCGATGAGGGCGGCCACCGGTACCGCGGCGCCACGGACGGTGAGGCCGACGTGTGCCAGTGCACCCCGGCCGAGCACCGCGGGGTGCACCACCCCGCGGACCACCACCTGACCGCTGGCGATGAGCCGTTGCATCCGCGCCGCCGCCGCTGAGCGCGACAGCCCGACCGTCCGTGCGATCTCACGGTGGGTTAGGCGTCCGTCGACCTCCAACAACGCCACGATGGCTTCGTCGACCTCGTCCATGCGCGCCTTCCCGCCAAAACTCGTCGAAAGATTTTTCGACCCGCCCCGCGCGACCAATCACGCGCCATTGGCAGCTCATTCGTCATTTCTGTACGCAACCTCCGCCCAACCCTGGCATAACGTGATGCGAAACATCGTCGTTACGAACGAACTGCTTGCAGAGGACCATCAGCGCTCCTACAGTGACGCACACCACACCTCCAGGACCTTCACAGACTCAGGTACCGCTATGACGACGCTGACCAGCGACCAGGTACTGACCACGACCGACGAACTCATCGCGGCGTTCGCGGCCAACGACACGACGGCGTACTTCGCCTGCTTCACCCCCGATGCGACGTTCGTGTTCCACCCCGAGGACAGCCGCATGAACGACCGCGCCGCCTACGAGACCGTGTGGGCATCCTGGCTCGAGTCCGGATGGCGGGTGGTGTCCTGCATCAGCAGCGATCGTTTGGTGCAGACGTTCGGCAACTTCGCGGTGCTCACTCACACGTGCGACACCGTCACCTCGGCCGACGGGCAGCAGACCACCCTGCGCGAGCGCGAGTCCATCGTCTTCGTGCTCGACGGCGACCGCCTCCTCGCCGTCCACGAGCACCTCTCGCCAATGCCCGCCGGCGCCTGATCCGAACGGAATCGACCATGACCGCCACCGCCGACGGGCAGCCGCCCCAGTCTCCGGCCGCACCTCCGAAGATCACCGAGGTCGAGACGCACGGGGTGGAACCGATCCCCGATGCCGAGCGCGCCGCGCGGCCGCTGGATCTCTTCCGGCTGGTTCTCGCGGAGCGAACACCATCGCGACCGTCGTGCTCGGCAGCCCGTCGCTACATCCACCTGATCTCATGCCCCACAAGGTTTCACCCATGACCGCCGTCGGCCCCATCGACGCCTCCAAGACGCCGCGCTTCGCAGGCCCGGCCTCGTTCGCCCGGCTCCCCCGCCTCGATCAGGTACCACGCGCCGACATCGTCGTCGCCGGGG
>JAVRPF010000938.1:0-6233 GCA_032162385.1 Mycobacterium sp. | reverse complement strand
TTGGACACCGCCAAGGCGTCCGACAGGTCCAGGCTGAACGTCTTCAACGACGCCAGGGTGGCCGCGGTGATGCTGGCGGTGCCGGACAGTCGGTTGATGTTCACCTTGTACTCGAGGTCCAGTTCGTAGCGGGACACCCGGTAGCCGAAGTTGCCGTTCGCGGGAAGGTAGGGGTCGATGACTGGCGGAGCGCCCCTGCGCAGGGCCTTCTTGGCGGATCGCGTCACGCGGCGGTTTCCCCGGCCTTCTTGGACGGCTTGTCGGGCCGCTCGCTCCGCTTCTTGCGCAACGCATTCCACGGCGCGATCGGGTTGCCCTGCCAGCGGCTCGACGCAGGCACCTCGTCCCCGCGCATCACCAACGACGCCGGGCCGACGGTGGCGCCTGCGCCGATCCGCGCGGCGGGCAACGCCACGCAGTGCGGGCCGAGCGTCGCGCCGTCCTCCAGTACCACGGTGTCCATCCGCATGATGCGGTCGTGGAACAGATGGGTCTGCACCACGCACCCGCGGTTGACGGTGGCGCCCTTGCCGAGGGTGACCAGGTCGGCCTCGGGCAGCCAGTAGCTTTCGCACCACACGCCGCGACCGATCTTGGCGCCAAGCGCCCGCAGCCACAGGTTGATCACGGGGGTGCCGCTCGCGGCGCGGGCGAACCACGGCGCGGCGACCGTCTCGACGAACGTGTCGGACACCTCGTTGCGCCACACGAACGACGACCACAGCGGATGCTCGACGGCCCGAATGCGGCCGACCCAGAGCCACTTCGCCACGACGGCGATGCTGCCGGCCACCGCGCCCGTAACGAGCAGCACGGCCCCGCCCGCCAATGACGTCCACAGATAACCGAATTCGGCCGTCAGGAACTGCAGGGCGCCCAGCACCGCCACGCCGATCGCGAACGTGACGATCAAGGGCAGCACCCGGCACGTCTCCACCAGACCGCGCAGGACCTTCAACCGCCGCGACGGGTGAAAGGTACGCAGCACGTCGGCGGCCGTCGGCTGGCGGCGCAGCCTGATCGGCGGACTGCCCAGCCATGACGACCCGGCCTTCGCCTTGTGCGGTGTCGCGCTCAACACGGCCACCAGTCCGTCGTCGGGAACCCGTCGACCCGGCTGGGTGATTCCGGAATTGCCAAGGAACGCGCGCTTACCGATGGTGGCCATGGCGACGTGGATCCACCCACCGCCGAGCTCGTAGGACGCCACCATGGTGTCGTCGGCGAGGAAGGCGCCGTCCTCGACGACGGTGAACTTCGGGGTCAGTAGTGCCGTCGAGATCTCGGTTCCGCGACCGACTTTCGCGCCGAGCAACCGCAGCCACGTCGGGGTGAGCAGGCTCGCGTAGATCGGGAACAGGTAGTTGCGGGCGGCGTCCATCAGCCGTTCGGTGGCCCACACCTGCCAGCCGACCCGACTGCGCACCGGGTGGTAGCCCTCGTGCAGGCCGAGCGACAGCACCCGCACGCCGACCACCGTCAGCACCGCGTAGACCACCACCGCTGCGAGCGTCGCCACGGGCGTCCACAGCGCCGCGGGCACGATCGCGTCGGACAGTGTCGCGGTGTCGCGCACCGCCCACCCCAGCACCGCAAGGCCCGCGGCCAGCGCCACCAACGGCAGGCTGCCGAGCAGCACCGACGTCACGCCGAACATCGCCACCCACTGCGGGGCGCGGCGCGGCCGCTCATCGGGCCACGGATGCCGGGCCTTGCCGGACTTCACCGCAGGCGAGCCCTTCCAGTACTGGCCGGCCTTCACCTTGCCGACCACACCGGAACCCGGTGCGACGTCGGCGTTCTTGCCCACCACGGCGCCGGGCAGCAGCGACGTTCGCGCGCCGACGGTCGCGTCGGTGCCCACCTCGATGCGGCCGACGTGGAACCGGTCGCCGTCGATCCAGTGCCCGGTCAGGTCGACCTCGGGTTCGATCGAACACCGGTGGCCGAGCGTCAGCATGCCGGTGACGGGCGGAGCCGAGTGCAGGTCGACGCCCTTGCCGACCTTGTTGCCCAGTGCCCTGGCGTAGTAGACCAGCCATGGCGCGCCCGCCAGGTTCTCGGCGCCGCTGGCCTCGCCCAGTCGTTCGGCGAGCCAGACCCGCAGGTGCACGGGCCCACCGCGGCGATAGGTGCCCGGCTCCAGCCCGCCCAGCAGAATCCGCGCAGCGAGCACCGCGATGCCCATCCGCCCCAGCGGCGTGACGAAGATCAGGAAGCCCGCCAAGATCCACCACCAGTTCACCGGCACCGCCCACGCCAGTAGGTTCAACTCGGCGGCGACGTTGTTGAGCAGGGCCAGCCACACCACCCACTGCATCCCGGTCAGGGTGGCCAGCGGTAGCGACGCCAGCACCTGCGCCAGCTCGGTGAGCCGCGAAACCGGCTTCACCGTGCGGGTTTCGACCTGCGGCGGCGGATCGAGCTCGTCGAGGTAGCCGGCCAACGAGCCGAGCCGCGGGTGGTCGTACAGGTCCGCCACCGTCACCTGCGGATGGCGTGCGCGCAGCGCGGCGACCAATTGCGCCGCCGACAACGATCCGCCGCCCAGGGCGAAGAAGTCGGCCTCGGGCCCGTCGACCGGCGAAGCCAGCACGTCGCGCCACAGCCCGGCCAGCCAGCCCATGGTGCCGCCAAGGTCGGGGCCGTCTGCTCCGGTGTCGCCGTCGACCGGCCACGGCAGCGCGTTGCGGTCCACCTTGCCCGACGTGCGGGTGGGGAGTTCGTCTACCAGGACCAGTCGCGGCACCAGGGCCGCAGGCAGCGCATCGGCCAGTGCGGTGCGCGCCGTCGTCAGGTCGAACGACGGGTCTGCGCTCGCGATGTAGCCGACCAGAAGCGGGGTGCCGCTGGGCGTGCGCCGGACGGCCGCCGCGCCGCCGCTGACCCCTGGCAGATTCACCAGCGCCGCGTCGACCTCACCGAGTTCGATGCGGCGGCCGCCGACCTTGACCTGATCGTCGGCGCGCCCCAAGAAGTACAGGCCGTCGGCGTCCAGTCGGACCAGGTCGCCGCTGCGGTAGGCCCTTGTCCATTCCAGGGTCGGCATCGGCGCATACTTCTCGGCGTCCTTGTCGGGATCCAGGTAACGCGCCAGACCGACGCCGCCGATCACCAGCTCGCCGACCTCACCCATCGCTACCGGGTTGCCGTCCTTGTCGACGACGGCCAGGTCCCAGCCGGGCAGCGGCAGGCCAATGCTGACCGGGCCCTTCACATTCCCCGGGTCGCTTCGCTCCTGCCCGCCGGAGCCATCCAGCCGAGCCAGGCACGCCACCACCGTCGCCTCGGTGGGCCCGTAGGTGTTCCACACCTCGCGGCCCGCGGAGTCGGGACCGGCGGCCAGTCGCTCGGCCAGTTCGGGCGGGCACGCCTCGCCGCCGAAGATCAGCAGGCGCACCGCCTCCAGCGCTTCAGCGGGCCAGAGCGCCGCCAGCGTGGGCACCGTGGACACCACGGTGATGTCGCGGGACACCAGCCACGGCCCCAGGTCCATTCCGCTGCGCACCAGCGAGCGGGGTGCGGGCACCAGGCACGCGCCGTGCCGCCAGGCCAGCCACATCTCCTCGCACGACGCGTCGAACGCGACCGACAGCCCGGCGAGCACCCGGTCGTTGGGTCCAATCGGGTTGTCCTTCAAGAAGATCTGCGCCTCGGCGTCGACGAACGCCGCCGCGTTGCGGTGGGTCACGGCGACCCCCTTGGGCGTCCCGGTCGAACCGGACGTGAAGATGATCCACGCGTCGTCGCGGGCCAACGGCGTGCCCGCGCGCCATCCACGCGACGAACCATGGCCACGGACCAGACCCTGTTCGGTGATGACGCCGACGATGCCGGCCTCGCCGAACACCAGCGCGGCGCGCTCGTCGGGGTCGTCGGCGTCGACCGGCACGTAGGCCGCCCCGGCGGCCAGCGTGGACAGGATCGCGACGTAGAGCGCATAACTGCCGGACGGCATCCGGATTCCGATGCGGTCGCCGCGGCCGATCCCACGCGCGGCGAGCCACTCGACGCTCTCCTCGATGTCGACGATCAACTCGGCATAGGTGAGCTGAACCTTGCCGTCGTCGATGGCGGGCGAGTCGGGATGACGTTCGGCGGTCTCGTAGAGGATGTCGATCAGCGTCCGCGGCTCGGGAGCGGACGACGACAGCACGTACTGGGCGGGAATGCTGGGTCCAGGATCGGCTGTCACGACTACAAACTACTAAGCGCGACGGTCCGGCCGGCCACGCCGCACGCGGTTTGTGATCACAATTGCGGCGACGATGACGAGGGCGCCGATCACATACCACTTGTAATGTTCGAACGCCGCGTAGATGGTGACCATGTGCTGGCCGGCGAGGAACCCCACCCCGGCCCATGTACCGACCCAGAGCACCGCGCCAAGGGCGTTGAAGCCGAGGAACTTGAGCCAGTGCATGCCGGCGATCCCGGCGAGCAGGCCGTTGACCTGACGCAGCCCCTCGATGAACCGGGCGACGGTCACGACCTTGCCGCCATGGGCATCGAAGAAGGCCTCGGCCCGGTCCAGCCGCGCCGGGGTAAGGAAGACGTAGCGGCCCCACCGCTCGGCGAGTGGGCGCCCGCCGAGCCGGCCCACCGCGTACCCGATGTTGTCCCCGATGACCGCGCCGACCACGGCGACGACGATCACCAGGGCAATGTTCAGGTGGCCTGCCCCGGCGAACAGAGCCGCCGAGATCAGCAGGACCTCGCCGGGCACCGGCACCCCGAAGTCCTCGAGCAGCACGAATCCGCCGACCGCGAGGTAGCCGTAGTGCTCGAGGATCGGCTGGACGTCGCCGAAGACGCCGGGCAATTGGGTGTCGGTCATTCCGCTGGATTCTCGCTGATCGCAACCATCGGCGGAACGGGTAGCCGGACCTACCCTGGCCGACGTGCGGCTTTTCGTGGCAGACGATACCGGCGGCGACCTCACCGAGTTGACGTCGGGTGGCGGGCCCGTGGTGCGGTTCACCGCGCCCGACCTGCAGCGCGCCCAGCGCAATGCGGCACGTCTGCGCGCGGGTGGCGGTGACGTGACGGTCATTCTCGACCTCGCCGTTGCGGTGCCAGGGGACTTCCGTTCGGGCGGGGACGACGAGACGGTCCGCTACGCGGGCACGGTCGACGGTCTGACCGGGCTGATCGCCGACATCGACTCGGCCGACGTCGCCGACGGCGTGACGTTGATCCCGGCGGCCGGCTGGCCGCGCCAGGATCTGCGCCGGCTCGGGCACGACGTGCTCCGCCGGCTGGCCACTCGCGAGCAGGCCAGCGCCTGACCCACTGATCCAATCCGTGGATTAGTTGGCGCCAAATCGGTCTTGGACATGAATCGGTTGGGGCCATAGCGTTGGCCGCGTGACAGCAACCATCGCCGACCCCACGCACCTTTCCGGACAGATGATCATCGCCGGGGCGCTCGTCACCGGAACCGGTGAGGAGATCCGCGGGTTCGACCCCGCCGCATGCACCGCCGTCGAACCCGGTTACCGCTACGGCGACGCCGGTCATGTCGACGCGGCGTGCGCGGCCGCCGCCGAGGCGTTTCCGGTCTACCGCGCGACCACGTCCGAACAGCGCGCGCAGTTCCTCGAGGCCGTCGCGGCCAACCTCGAAGCCATCAAGGCCGCCCTGGTCGCGCGTGCCGTGACCGAGTCCGGTCTTCCCGAGGGCCGCATCGCAGGCGAGGTCGGGCGCACCACGGGTCAACTTCGCCTGTTCGCAGGCGTCTTGCGGGAGGGCAGCTGGACCGGCGCGCGCATCGACCCCGCCCAGCCCGACCGAACTCCGTTGCCAAGGCCGGACATCCGCCAGCGCGCCCTCGCGCTTGGCCCGGTGGCCGTGTTCGGGGCCAGCAATTTCCCGCTGGCGTTCTCGGTGGCAGGCGGCGACACCGCGTCCGCGCTGGCCGCCGGTTGTCCGGTGGTGGTCAAGGCGCACGACGCGCATCCGGGCACCTCGGAACTCGTCGCCCGCGCCATCACCGACGCCGTGGCCGCCGCAGGTCTGCCCAAGGGCACGTTCTCGCTGCTGTTCGGTTCGGGCCCGGGGCTCGGTGCCGCACTCGTCACCGACCCGCGGATCAAGGCCGTCGGGTTCACCGGATCCCGTTCCGGCGGAACCGCTCTGGTCGCCGCGGCCGCTGCCAGGCCCGAGCCGATCCCCGTCTACGCCGAGATGAGTTCGATCAACCCGGTGTTCCTGCTCGACGGCGCCCTTTCGGC
>JAVRPF010000937.1:0-4535 GCA_032162385.1 Mycobacterium sp. | reverse complement strand
CTGTTGGCCGTCGGTGCGGATTACAACCTGCTGTTGGTGGCGCGCCTCAAGGAAGAGATCCACGCCGGGATCAACACCGGGATCATCCGCGCCATGGGCGGCACCGGATCCGTCGTGACCGCCGCCGACCTGGTGTTCGCGTTCACGATGATGTCGATGGTGGTCAGCGAGCTGATCGTGGTCGCCCAGATCGGCTCGACGATCGGGTTGGGTCTCCTTTTCGACACCTTGGTGATCCGGGCGTTCATGACACCGTCCATCGCCGCACTGCTCGGCCGCTGGTTCTGGTGGCCGCAGGTGGTCCGGGAGCGTCCGTACCCGGCGAGTTGGCCTAAACAACCGGTTGGTGCGCGCCCGCCGTCCGGCGACGGTCCGACCGAGTAACTCAGCGGCCGAAGCCGGCGTCACGCAGCGCCTGCGCCATCGCCCCCGCGGATTGGTTCGATTCCCGAGCGCCAGACTTATTGCCCCGGTTCGGGTTTGGCCGCTTCGCTTGGCCCCGCTTGGCATCGTCGCGGCGCGGGGTGGCCGCGCGATCGGTGCTCTTGCCTTGACCGCGCTGTGGCGTGTCGCCGAGACGCAGAGTCAGTGCGATCCGCTGGCGATCCAGGTCGACGTCGATGACCTTCACCCGGACCACCTGCCCGGATCGCACGACCTCGTGCGGATCGGAGACGAAGCTATCGGACATCGCGGAGACGTGCACTAGCCCGTCCTGATGTACGCCGACGTCGACGAATGCCCCGAACGCCGCGACGTTGGTCACCACACCTTCCAGGACCATGCCCGCCTTCAGGTCGGCCACCTTCTCCACGCCGGCAGCGAACGTGGCCGTGGTGAACGCGGGCCGCGGATCGCGTCCCGGCTTCTCTAGTTCGGCGAGGATGTCGGTCACCGTGGGAATGCCGAACCGGTCGTCGGCGAAGTCTGCAGGGCGGAGCGACCTCAACGACCGCTCGTCGCCGATGAGTTCGGCGAGGGTGACACGTGACCGGTCCAGGATCCGCCGGACCACCGGGTACGACTCGGGGTGGACCCCGGATGCGTCGAGAGGGTCGTCGCCACCGCTGATCCGCAGGAAGCCCGCACATTGTTCGAATGCCTTGGGGCCCAAGCGGGGAACGTCCAGCAGCGCCCTGCGCTTGCGGAACGGTCCCGTCTTCTCACGATGGGCGACGACGGCCTCGGCCAAGGATTCGGTGACCCCCGAGACGCGGGCGAGCAGCGGGACGGACGCGGTGTTCAGGTCGACGCCCACCGCGTTCACGGCGTCCTCGACGACGGCGTCCAGACTGCGGGCCAGCGTGCCCGGCGTGACGTCGTGCTGATACTGCCCGACGCCGATTGACTTCGGGTCGATCTTCACCAGTTCGGCGAGCGGATCCTGGAGCCGCCGCGCGATCGACACCGCCCCGCGCAGTGTCACGTCGAGGCTGGGCAGCTCGTGCGCCGCATACGCTGAAGCCGAATACACCGACGCGCCGGCCTCGCTCACCATCGCCTTCACGGGGGCATCGGCGCCGGCGGTGCGGATGTCGGCGATGAGTTCGGCGGCCAGGGCGTCGGTCTCGCGGGACGCCGTCCCGTTGCCTACCGCGATCAACTGGACGCCGTGACGGGCCACCAGCGCCGCCAGGGTGGCCTTGGCCGCGTCCCATTGCCTCTGGGGCTGATGCGGGAAGATCGCGCAGGTGTCGACCACCTTGCCGGTGTCGTCCACGACCGCCACCTTGACGCCCGTCCGGAAGCCGGGATCGAGGCCGAGCGTGGTGCGGGTACCGGCCGGCGCCGCGAGCAGGAGATCCTTGAGGTTCTTGGCGAACACCGCCACCGCGTCCAATTCGGCGCGTTGCCGGAGCCGGATGCGGGCGTCGACCGCTGCGGAGATCATCAGCTTGACGCGCCACGCCACCTTGACGGTGGTCGCCAGCCACGGTGCCGCCGCGGCCGTCGAGGCCATGTCGACACCGAGCGTCTGGGCGACCATTGCGTGGTACACCTCGTCGTCGCCACCGTCGAGGTTGAGTGCGAGGACCTGCTCCTTCTCCCCGCGCATGACGGCAAGCACCCGGTGCGAGGGGATGCTCTCCAACGGTTCGGAGAACGCGAAGTAGTCACGAAACTTCTGTGCTGCAGCGCTTTTGGAAACCGCCTCCGACGAGGGCGCCGTCCGCAGCGAGCCATCCGCCCAAAACTTGGCACGAACGGCACCGACGAGTTCGGCGTCCTCGCCTGCGCGCTCGATGAGAATGTGTCGCGCCCCGTCGAGTGCCGCGGCGGCGTCGGCGACGTCGTCGCCGAGGAACCCCGCGGCCGCCTGCTCGGGGACGAGCGTCGGATCGCTCAGGAGCTGATCGGCCAGGGGTTCGAGACCCGCTTCACGGGCGATCTGAGCCTTGGTCCGCCGCTTGGGCTTGTAGGGCAGGTAGATGTCCTCGACCCGGGACTTGGTGTCAGCCGCCATCAGCGCGGCCTTGAGTTCGTCGGTGAGCTTTCCCTGCTCCTCGATGGAGGCCAACACCGCGGCTCGCCGGCCGTCGAGCTCCCGCAGGTAGCCGAGGCGCTCCTCGAGAGTCCGGAGCTGGCCGTCGTCGAGGCTGCCGGTGACCTCCTTGCGGTACCGGGCGATGAACGGAACGGTCGCGCCCTCGTCGAGCAGCCGTACGGTGGCGGCCACCTGGGCCTCGCGTACGGCGAGTTCCTCAGCGAGACGGGTGTTTACGGACTTGACGGTCGGGCTCGGAGTCACGCGATGACCCTACCGAATGCCCCTGACACACCCGCGCGGCCACTGCCGCGGCAAGGAAGCAGCCCAGTGTCGCCCACCCCGTGAAACCGGTCAACCCGTTCTTGGCCAGCAGCACCAGCGCGACGCCTGCAACGCATACCAGCGCACCGGCGGCCGTCGACCGGGCGCCGGTAGCGCGAGCCGGCCCGTCCCACCAGGGCAGCGGGCGGAGCTCGAGCGGTGACAGCAGGCGGAACGTCACGGCCATGACGACGGTGAATACGAGCGCCCGCAGCGCAAGCAGGCCCCAGAACCCGGGAGCGTGCACGTCGTACGCGTCGAGACCGACGGCGTGCAGCGAGAACATGGCAACCGCGATCGCGGGGATGTGCCAGAGGTAGAGCGTCATCGCTCCGCCGTTGCCCACCGTGACGACGTGCCAGACACGTGGCCGGCCGGCCCACCGCCGGATCGCGCCCGCGGCAGCGACGAACAGGCACGACACCCACGTGCAGTGCAGGGCGAGCAAAAGCGTCGGCGGCGACACGTTGGACATCCGCTCCACGCCGGTCACGACCAGGGCCACTTCATACTTCCCGGTCACGGCGACCACTACCTGCGCGGCGAACGCAGTTGCTGCGGTGGCGAGTGCCGCGCGCGGACCGATCAGTCGACGCGCGTAGGCCACGCCGATCACCACGGGGATCAACCAGACGATCAGGAAGTTGGCGGCGCCCGCCGTGGGCGTGCCGAGCGCGATCCGAAGCCCGTCGAACGCCGCCGAGGTCGCGAGCAGGGACGCGACCACGACCGCCACCGCGCGCCCCGTACTAAGCCGGGTCAGAGCCGGGACGAACGCGAGCACCGCCAGATACACGCCGAGGAACCACAGGAGCGCCACGCTTTCGCGTCCGACCCCCGCCGCGGACTCCGCCCCGAGGATCATCCGGACCACGAGAAGACCGACCGTCCATGCCGCGAGATACCAGAACACGGGCCGGCACAGTCGCTGCGCCCGGGTGAACAGCCAGGTGCCCCACGGCGTCCCCGCCCGCCAGCCGTACGTGCCCGCGGCACCGCCTGCGAGGAAGAACAGCGGCATGACCTGTGCGACCCATGTGATGGGGGCGATCGGGGGCAGCTCGCCGAGCAGGTTGCCGATGTGCAGACCGTCGGTGTCGATGGTGGCGAGCAGCAGCGCGCAGTGGCCGAACATGACGACCACCAGCGCGGCGAGCCGGGCGACGTCGACGGCGCGGTCGCGGCCGGGTGCGGTGTCGTCGGCGACCTTGCGTGCGTCGGTCCCGAGCTTGGTGAGCGGCATACACACAGCATGCCGGGTTGCGGGCGGCTATGGATGAGTAGGACTACGCGCTTCGTGCGTCAAACCTGATACCGCGTCGGACACGACGGTTAAAGTGCCGTTCGTGGGTCGAAACGTGCTAACTAAGGGCCGGGGCCGCTGGTTGGCACTCGCGGCCTCGGTCGCCGTCTCCGCCGCCATGATTTACGCCCAAAACACAGAGACTCCGTGCTGCGGTGAGATCCGGGCAGCATCCCCGACAGGGCAGGGATCGGCACCGGCCGGCACACCGTTCACCGCCAGTCCCGCGCAGGCGGACGTGTTGGCGGCAAGCGCGCCTGTCGCTGCCCCGGCCTTCCAGTTCGCGGTGCCTGCTGGCGTCGCGCCGGAGGAGGGGTTGCAGGTCCACACCATTCGGGCGGCCCGTGCGATCAGCGTGATGTTTCCCGAGATCACCACCATCGGCGGGTATCGCCAGGACGCCTTGAAGTGGCATCCCAACGG
>JAVRPF010000936.1:0-3739 GCA_032162385.1 Mycobacterium sp. | reverse complement strand
GAAGGCAGCGTAACCATGTCAAGAAGATCATCGGTAAGCCGTGTGCGGGAAAACCGCACGCACGGATTGAAAGGGGAATGGGGAAACGGATCCGCACTACGGACACCGCGCCCCTGACTACCAATGGTCAGAGACGCGGACGCGACCCGCAGACGCCTGCTCGATGCCGCCGCCGAGGAGTTTGCGGCGTTCGGCATCGCCGGTGCGCGCGTCGACCGGATCGCCACCGCGGCGGAATCGAACAAGGCGCAGATATATCACTATTTCGGCAACAAGGACGGTCTGTTCGAAGCGGTGTTCCACGACCTCGTGGTGACGACCTTGCGCGACAGCCCGATCGATCCGACCGATCTGCCCGAGTACGCCGGCCGGTTGTTCGACGGCTATCGGGCCCGCCCGCACGTGCAGCGGCTCGCGACCTGGTACCGGCTGGAGCGCGCGGGAGCGCAGGACCTGATCGACATCATCGTCGAGTCGAATGCCGCGAAGGTGGAGGCCATCGAGAAGGCGCAGGCCGACGGGACGCTGACGGACCGATGGTCGGCGGTCGATCTCCTCGGGTTGGTGCTGCACGTTTCCGGGTTGTGGTCAGGGATGACGCCGGAGTACGCCGCGTTGGTCGCTGACGAGAACCACGCGCACCGGCGTGCCGTCATCGTCGACGCGGTCCGGGCGCTGCTGGCATAGCGAGTTCGACGCGCCCAGAAGGACTTTCGCGCCCACCGGCCGTAGCCGGTGGGCGCGAAGGTTCAGTTGGTCGAGCGTCCGATCACCCGGGCGGCGGCGGCACGGGTGGAACGACGCCCGGTGGCGGCGGCGGAGCGGCGTCGGCCGGGTCCGGCAGGAACTGGACGAGCCCCGGCGGAACGTTGGTTCCCGGCAGCGGCGCGGTGCCCGGCAGAGGCTCGCCGAGCTGTTCCTTGGGCATCTGACCGAGGAGTCCACCCTTGAGCATCCCCTGGCGTTGCATGTCGATGTACCGGCCGAGCCACTCCCTCCTGCTAACGTCGGCGTTCTCATCGCCGGGAGCGACGTCGAACTGTTCGCCCTTGCCTGGCGCGGCGGGCACGAGGTTCTGTTGCACCCCGTAGGCGTTGTTGAACACGTTGAGGTTCGGCGGTGTCCCCGTAGCCCCCGGCAGCGAGGGAGCCGGGGCCTGGGCCAGAACGCTCGCGGCATCCAGGCCGTAGACCGGGGGTGCCCCGAGGGTGCCTGGAACGGAAGGAATCCCGTTCTGGGCCAGCACGTTCAGTCCGGCCGGACCCATCGGTACGCCGATCACCGGAACCGTGGGACCGGGAGGTGGTGGGGGATCCGCGGGAAGCGGTAGCGGATCGGGCGGCGGGTCGGCAACGGCGGTCGCCGGAAAGGCGACCGCCGCTCCGACAGCGAGCAACCCGAATGCTGCGGCCGCGATGCGCTTTCGGTCAATCATGGCCAATTGCCCTGCTTTCGGTGTGGGTGCCCGGGTGCACTGCGACTGACGTCAGACCGACTTGGTGATGCCGTAGTAGGCGACCACATCGTCGGTGTCGGTCGTGGAGCTCGTCAGTGTGGCGTAGGACCGCAGGAACGACTGACCGACGCAACCGTCGACCTTGATGTGGGTGTCCTTCAACGTGACACGCACGGGAGCGGCCTTGAACGTCTTCTTGTCGACCGTGACCGTCGACACCGTCCCCGGCTTCGGGTGGATCTCGATGGTGCCCGACAGTGGGATCTGCGCGCTGCCGAGAGCGGTGATACCTGTGTTCGATCCCAGGGTGACGCCGGCCTGGCCGATGAGACGAACCTGCCCGAGCTCGATTCCGCAGCCGATCTGATACCCGGCCTCCAATGTTCCACCGCTCAGCGACGTCTGGCCCTTGCCGGTGACGGTGCCGCTGAACGTGCCACCCACCAGGTACTCGCGCGAGGAGACAGCGGTGGTCAGCGGGGCAATGGGCAACTGGGTCTCGTTGCTCGCGACGACCGTCAACGTCCAGCCATCGGGGGTGGTGACGATCCCGGGGTCGGCCGAGCCGACGATCCCGTTGTCGGGCGGTGGGCCGGCGTCTCCGGCCGGATCGATCGGCGGGTCCGCCAACGCGAGGGGCGACGTGGCGGCGAAGGGAAGGGCCATGCAAGCGGCTGCCACTGCGGCGAAGCGATTCATTGTGTTCTCTCGTTCGAGGTCGGCTGGGGTTAGACGGACTTGGTGACGCCGAGGTAGGTGATGACGTCGTCGGTGTTGTCGGTCGAGCTCGTCAGCGTCGCGTACGAACGGATGAACGACTGGCCGGCGCACTGGTCCGTCTTGACGCGGACACCCGTAATGGTGATCCGCGTACTGGTGCCCTTGAACGACTTCTTGTCGATCGCGACGGTGGTCACGGTGCCGGGCTTCAGGTAGACCTTGCCCTGCAGGCTGAGGCCGGCGCTGATGGTGGGCAGGCCGGTGGGGAAGCTCAACCCCGGGGTGAGCGACGCACCCGGGTTTATCTCGGTCTCGTCGGAGATGATGCCGCAGCCGATCTGCTCGCCGGCCTCCATCGATCCGCCGGTCAGCTTGGTCTTGCCGCCGCCCGTGATCTTGCCGGTGAAGGTGCCCGCGATCAGGTACTCACGCGACGAGATCGCGGTGGTCAACGGCGCCACCGGCAACTGCGTCTCGTTGGCACCGATCACCTCGAGGTGCCAGCCGTCCGGAGTGTCCAGAACGCCGGGAGGGCCCGACGGGACGCCACCCTCGGGTGGCAGCGGATTGGTGGCATTCACGGGCACCACCGCGGGATCCGGCGGAGGAGGCGGGTCGGCCAATGCGAGGGGCGCGACTACGACGGGGAGTGCGACGCAGACAGCTGCCAACATGGCGAAACGGTTCAACATGGTTGTAAGGGCGCCTCTCGTGGGTCGGAATCCGAGTGGATCCAACGAATCTGTCGCGTCGGAGCATCTAATGGTCGAGTTGCCAGACGATGAACGGACGCCAAACAATCCGCGCCCCATTTCCATCGAATGAACGTCTCCGAAGAGCTTCCTCAATCAGTTCACAGCGAGCTCCAATCCCGAAGAAAGCCAATGGATGTCCACTGGAAGTCACCCGTTGGCGGCCCATTCACACTCCGGACACGTGACCAATCAAGCGTAGGTGCTTGTACCGCCTTCGAATCCGGACAGCGCTTTTCGACATGGGTGCACTCGATACAGGCTGACCCTGCGAACCGACTACCACGGAGGAAATCTTGACTTCATTCCACACATGCCTGCGAGCCTCTGCCGCATCGATGATCGCGGTCGGTATCGGGTTCGCGGTCCTTCCCACGGCGCAGGCGGACGACGATGCCGTCGACCCCGGGGGGCCAGGACCGGTTCAGGTCGCCGCGGCCCCGACATCCGACGATGCCACTCCCCCTGCGGTGGCGGCGTGTTCGGCATTCGGCCAGGTACTCGACGGTGCCTCGTCGTACTACGGGAGCTTCGCTGACTCCTTCGAGGGTTCCACCTACTCGGATCCGGCGGTCGAGAGCAGCAACCAGGTGGGCCGTACCGCGTTGCGGCAGGCCGCTGGTACGGCGATGGACGCGTCGAATGTCCCGGGATTGCAGCCCGAGATCGCCAGTCCGATGCGGGGTTGGTCGTTGGGGGCGACGGCACTGCTCGTCAAGATGGGATTGCGCATCCCCGGCGACAGCCTGAACAACACCGCGAACGGTATGAACAACAACGCCAACGCGGTTCAGGAGGCGTGCGCGGCGGC
>JAVRPF010000935.1:0-4115 GCA_032162385.1 Mycobacterium sp. | reverse complement strand
CGCGACTGCCGCAGATCCTGTCAGACGGGCACCTGCGGGAATTGGCCTTGACGGGCAAGGACATCGACGCCTCGCGCGCCGAGAAGATCGGTCTGGTCAACGACGTCTACGCCGATGCCGAAGCGTCATTGGCGGCGGCGCATGCCACCGCCAAGGAGATCGCGGCCAACCCGCCGCTGGTGGTGCAGGGCGTCAAGGACGTGCTCGACGAGCAGCGCACCGCCCAAGTCTCGGCGAGCCTGCGCTACGTGGCGGCGTGGAACTCGGCCTTCCTGCCGTCGAAGGATCTCACCGAGGGCATCACCGCGATGTTCGCCAAGCGCGCACCCGAGTTCAAGGGCGAATGACCCGGAACCACAGGCTGGTCGGCGTCGCGGTGTGCGACCGGCTGATCTGCTCCAGCCGGACACCAGCTCCACCCGGACGCTCGAACAGCCGGGTGCCGTCGCCGCGCATCACCGGGACGATGCTCACCATCACCTCGTCGAAGGCTCCCAGCGCCTGGCATTGCGCCGCGACGTTCGCGCCGAGGATGCTGACGAACTTGTCACCCGCTGCCGGGCGGCGGCGTCGACGGCGTCGTTCAGGTTGTCCACGAAGGTGACGCCGGGCTCGGGGGTGGACTGCGGGCGGCGGGTCAGCACGACCTGGGGGCCTTCCCAGCCGCCGCCGAACGCCTTGCCCTCACCTTCCTGACCTCGAAGAGGATCGTCCCCGCCATAGGTCCGGCCACCAACGAGCAGCGCACCCACCTGCGGGATCAACTCGTCGACCACCGGATTGGGCCCGACATAGTCGGTCAGCCAGGACATGTCGCCGCCGGGCCCGGCGATGAACCCGTCGAGGGACATCGCGGCCGAGTACAGAAATCTAGCCATGCAGGTGCTGACCCCGGTCGCCGCTGGAACTCATCGTCCGCGCCACGTCGACGCTGAACCACCAGGCGATCGCGTGGACCAGCAGACCGACCGTGATCGCGATGAAGTCGAAGACGCCGACTTAGGGTGGCGTCGCATTGCCGATGTCGATCAGGTGGCTGATCGCGTGCAGCACGTAGTGCACCGTGGCGAGGGCCAGGGTCGGCACCTGCCAGCTCGACCATCTGATGGCGGCGAAGTACATCAGCCCGAGCGGCAGTTCGAAGCCGGCGAGGTCGAAGATGTAGTGGCCGTTGCGAACTCCGAACCCGCCGAAGGTGTCGAAGAAGAAGCCGGGCGCCAACAGCATCACCAGGCCGACCACCGTCGAGTAGATGCCGTAGATCACCAGCACGGCGACCACGACGCGGGACTTGAATCGAATGTCCATGGGCGCAGACTATGACGGGCAAGCTGATCCGACTACTTCTGATGGACCGCGGAGGAGTACGAAGCTGGCCGCTCGCATTCGCAGCTTCCCGCCTCGATCAGCTCGGTCACCGCTGCGACGGTTGCCCGCAACGTTCCGCCATCCGACCCGGCGATCCGAACCGCCCATCCAGCCTGGTTGGGCAGGTCGCTCACCGCAAGGTAGACACGCCTGTCCCCCGTGAGCACGCTGAGCGATTCGAGGCTTGGCGATAATGCCGTCATCGTCTCGTCGAACCCGCCACCGACGACGTACACGGTCCCGAAGGCCGTCGGGGCACGGCGGACCCGCGGCATCGTCTCGAGCACCTGCGCATCGAGTGCGAGGAGCGTTCCGTCCGGGGCGGCGACGGCGACGCTGGACTCGTAGCTGCCGAATGCCTCGTCCGTCAGGTCGGGGTGGAGCACCACGGCGTCGACGATCACGGCCCGTCCACCCGGTTCGATGCACACCTGCGTGCGCTGGCGATAGCGCGCGTGCGCGGTGAGGATGCGCGGCGAGGGGTCGAACAACAGCCGACTGCTCGCGTCCACCCGCAGGCGAGTGTCCTCGACGGCCGTCTCGCCACCGGGAACGCCGCTGACGATCGTCGCGCCCTGGCCACGGACCACTACCGCCCCGCCGTCGACCACCTCGATCCGCTGCCTGACGACATCAGCGGCCATGATCGTGCCTGCGCAGTTCTGGATGGTCACCGACCCAACTCCGGGCCGCGTCCGGTCGGTGAAGACCCGCCCGATCAGCAGTGGCCACCGGTAGCGGCGCCGGGTCAGGGCGGTGCGTCCGCCGACGCCGGCGAACACGAGGTCTAGGGCGTTGCCGGAGCCGGTGCTCACACGAACAGCACGTCCCGTTCGAGCATGTCCATCAGCGCCCCGATTCCCTCGCCGCTGCTGGCGTTGGTGGCGACGACGGGCCTGCCGCTACGCACCTCGTTGGCCTCCTTCAGCATCAGGGGCAGGTCGACGCGAACGTAGGGCGCGAGATCAATCTTGTTGACCACCAGCAGATCGCACCGGATGACACCCGGTCCGCGCTTGCGTGGGATGTCGTCGCCCCCGGCCACATCGATCACGAACAGCCAGTAGTCGACCAGATCGCGGGAGAACGTCGACGCGAGGTTGTCTCCACCGGATTCGAGCAGAATCATCTCGGTATCGGGGTAGGCGGTCTCGAGGGCATCGGCGGCGGCGATGTTCAGTGACGGGTCCTCGCGGATCACGGTGTGCGGGCAACCGCCGGCTTCGACGGCCCGTACCCGCTGCGGGTCGATCAGCCCGGAGCGGCGGATCCGCTCGGCGTCCTCGGCCGTCACCAGATCGTTGGTGATCACGCAGACCGAGCGTCCGCGGCTGGCGAATCCAGCGAGCAGCGCCTCGATGAGCGCGGTCTTGCCGGATCCGACCGGTCCTCCGATGCCGATGCGCGCGGCTCTCATCGCAGCATGTACTTTCTCGAAAATGCCACGGTGGCAGCGGGTTCCGCGGTGAGCAGCTCACCGTCTGCGCGGACCTCGAACGTACGCGAATCAACTTCGACGTGGGGCAGGGCGTCGTTGCGCACCATGTCCTTCTTGCGCAGCGCACGCACCGACTTGATCGACAGCACGTTCTTGCGCAGCCCCAGCTTGTCCGGCACGCCCGCATCGATCGCGAGCGAGGACATGAACACGAACCCCAGTTCGGCGGCCGCGTCGCCAAGAGCACCCCAGTTGGGGCGTTGGATGATCGGCTCCGACGACGAGATGGATCCTGCCGCGTCGCCGAGTGCCGCCCACGCGATCATCCCGTTCTTGAGTACCGCCCTGGGTTTGACGCCGAAGAATGCGGGCTGCCAGATCACCAGGTCGGCGACCTTGCCGGTCTCGACGGAGCCGATCTGCGCGTCGGCACCGATCGAGATGGCCGGGTTGATGGTGAGTTTCGCCATGTAGCGCTTGACGCGTTCGTTGTCGGCGAAGGCCGTCGTCTCCTGCGGCAGCCGCCCGATGCGCTGCTTCATCACCGCGGCGAGCTGCCAGCAGTTGGTGATGTTCTCGGCGAGCCGGCCCATGCCCTGGGTATCGCTGCCGAAGATCGAGATGGCTCCCATATCGTGCAGGAAGTCCTCGGCGACCATGGTAGATGGGCGGATCCGGGCTTCGGCGAACGCGATGTCTTCGGGCGCTTCCCAATTCATCAAGTGGGCGATCATCGTCATCGGCACACCCTCGTCGAGCCCGGTGACGGTGTAGGGATTGGTCGGGTTGGTCGTACCGGGAATGACGTTCTCGTGACCCACGCACCGGATCAGGTCGGGGGCGTGTCCTCCGCCCGCGCCTTCCACGTGATACATGTGGATCGTCCGACCGCCGATCGTCGACAGCGTCCGTTCGGAGAACCCGAACTCGTTGATCGAGTCGGTGTGCAGGTGTACCGCGAAGTCGGCGGAATCGGCGGCCTGCAGCGTCTTGTCGATGACGGCCGGCGACGCCCCAAGGTCTTCGTGGATCTTCACCGCGCCTGCGCCTGCGGCCACCGACTCCAAGACTGCCGCCGGATCGGAGGAGCCACGACCGAACGCGACGAAGTTCATGGGTGTGTACTCGCCTGCCTTCAGGAACATCCCGAGATTGCGGGGGCTTCCGGTGGCGACTTCGAACGTCGGTCCCAGCGACCCACCGATGAGGGTCGTGGTGCCGGTCGACAACGCATGCTCGACCTGCTGCGGCGAGATCAGATGCGCGTGGGTCTCGATCGCCCCGGCGGTCACGATCATGCCCTCGGCGG
>JAVRPF010000934.1:0-3849 GCA_032162385.1 Mycobacterium sp. | reverse complement strand
CCGGCGATCCGTGGGGTGGGGTCGCCGCTGGATCAGGTCCTGTTGTTCTAGCCGGTCGAGGACGAAGGTCACGTTCGAGGGTTCGCAGAACATCCTTGCGGCAAGTTCACGCGCGGTAATCGGCTCGGTGAGTTCGCGCAGCGCGACCACCTGAGATGGGGTGAGACCGAGTTGATCGGCGACACCGCGCACGTGGACATCGAGGCCCTGCGCGAACTGGTGGACCAGCTTGCACACGTCGCGATCTAGCTGATCATCGGCCGGCCGGCCAATCTGACTCACTGAGCCAGTCTAGCAGCGATGGTACAAAACATGATAGTATCAGTTTGTATTATATACACTTGAAGCAAAAGCGGTGGTCAGTTGAGGCTGCCCATCCATCGCCAGGACTGTAACCAGACCCTGGCCGTGGCGGTCAACGCCTCGGGCTTTCAGATCGACACGGAGACAACGATGTTGAACCCACCCGCATGACGGCACTGCAATTCGGCGTCATGCTCTTTCCGGACTCCGCAATCCCCGCGCTGACATCACGTATGAAACAGGCTGAAGCGCTTGGCTTCGACCAGCTATACCTGCCCGACCACATCGGCGATCCGCGCGGTCTCGCCGGAGACTGGTACGACACCTGGACCACGTCGGCACCGCTCGAGCAACGGTGGAGCGCTTCACCCAAGTCGGAATCGAAGAGTTTGTGATCCACTGGCCTCCGACCCACCGTTCGTCGGAGATCGAGAGGCTGGCCATGGACGTGATTCCGACGTTGCGGTAATACCCGCGGGCCGGCCCGGGAGTTTGGCTCACGGAGGGTCGGCCCGGGAAACTGACTCAGTGACAGGGGAGGCCGAGCAGGTGGCGCGCGTCGTGAACGAACTCGTGCACGTAGGTGTTGTTGCCGAACGCCGACGTGGCGCCCTGGTCGACGCCGACGAAGTACAGGACCATCAACGCCAGGACCGCCGTGAGGCTCAACCACAACGCCGCCTTGACCGCCGACAGCTCCAGGGCCGGCGCGCCGATCCTGGCCGACTCGTGTGAACTCATACTCGGTAACCCTCTCGGTTTGGACTGATTCGGTTTGGATTGATGGTGAGGAGCGCTCCGCTCACCGACGGGTGAAGCGCCCGCGAATGGCGTCCATCCGGGAGCGCAGTTCGGCTTCGTCGAAGACGCCGCGCTCCAATAGCGTGTGGGCGGTGGCGATGACCGACCTGCTGCGGACGGGGAACTCCGCGTAGACCGTCTCGCCCAGCTCGTCTTCGACGTGCCGCCGCTCCAGATTGTCCAGACTGCCTCGCCAGGACAGGCACTCTGCAGTGGCCTGCATGCGCGCCTCCCAGGGATCGGGTTTGCGGTCCAGGTCCGGCAGTGACGACTCCCGAGTCGTACCGGGCTCCAGGCAGTCGCTGATGACGTCGAACGGACCGCTCACGATGCGGCCTTCGACGGCGGATCGGATGCCGTCCAGTCGACCTGAGGCAGCGCCACCCCGATCATGGTGTCGCGGGTGATGATCTGCGCGAGCTTTTCCTCGGTCCAGCCCTCGGTACCCTCCGGGCGCATCGGCATCACCATGAAGCGGGACTTCTGATTGGAGTCGTGCACGCGCACGTCGACGTCGGAGGGAAAGTGCAGTCCGAACTCGGCCAGCACTTCGCGCGGCCACCGGACCAGGCGCCTGCGGTAGTTCGGGGTGCGGTACCAGTCGGGCGACATCCCGAGGACAGGACGCGGGTAGCACGAACACAGCGTGCAGACGATCACGTTGTGCACCTGCGGGGTGTTCTCGAGCACGTAGAAATAGGTGTAGTCGCTCGGCGTGCCCTCACCGGTGGGGTCCCGCCAGTCGATGCCCACTTCCTTGCACGTCTCGGTGCCGTCGGCCAACAGCCGTGCCTTGAAGTCGGGGTCCGTCCAGGCCTTGGCGACCAATGTCGATCCGTGGTGCGGACCCACGTTGTCGGCCCATTCGGCGAATCTGCGGTGGTCTTCCTGCGAGAAGAGGCCCTTCTCGATCGACAACTCGCGGACCGCCAGTTCGAGGATCTCGAATTCACTGACCTCGTCGGAGCCGATCGGGGCGTGTGCGCCGTGGTCGTGATCGTGGTCGCCACTCAATTTACGATTCCTTCTTCTCGGCGGGCTGCAGCCACCGCTCGGCGACTTCGGTTTCCAACGTGTCGATGTCGAACCCGGTGTATCTGGGCCACAGGTCGGTCTGCCGAAACCGGACCACGTAGAACGGCTCCGTTCGGCCACCGCGCTCGGGGGTGTCGCGTCCCCACGCCTCGTCTTCGGGAATGACCCAGTCCGGACGAAACTCCACGACGGTGCCCGTTCGGCCGCGGGTGAATGCCTGGGTGCGGGTGTGAAACATCGAGGTGGCGTCGCGGACGGTCACCTCGTCACCAATGGCGAAGCGTCTGGTCATGCCTGTGCCTCCAGCCGAGCGCGTACCTCGTCGAGCTTGGCCGAGAGTTCGTCGGGAGTGATCAGACCCTTGTTGATCAGCGTCTTGGCTGCGACCGTCGCCCACCGGGCGTAATAGGGCAGTCCGAAGTACAGGGTTGCGCCCAGGTCGTTCTCGGCTCGTCGGCGTTCCTCGGAATTCCACACGCCGCGCCAGCCGAGGCATTCACAGGTGATGTAGGTGTTCATCTCCCAGTCCTCCTCGACCTTCTCGAGGAACGGGACCGGCAGGTCAGGTTGCCCGCCGACGTCGTGCAGGACGTGCCGCAGTGCGGCGAACATTTGATTGGAGATCTCATACGGAGAGTCGAGCGGGTCGCGCGCCACCGGCGCGATGTCACGCACCCGAGTCGCCACTCCGTCGAATTGGCCGGACACCGACACCTTGACCTCCAGTCTCGATCCAATCGTCATTTTGAATCGAATTTCGCGGACTGCCACCGGGTATTTACGTCGATGTTATCCGGCCAACATCTTTGTGTAGGCAAATATGCGCAGATCTAATGGTGACGAATTGTCGACGATTCGCGGTGCGACTTGGGTGCGGGCCGCTTTGTCTTTGCCCTTGTGTTTGCTCGCGCTGCTCTTGCGGGCGGCGCGGGACTGCGGGCGTTCGTCGGCGAAGGCGATTTCGTCGTCGGTGGGCAGGCGTAGGGAAAGCAGGCCCGCGAAGGTGTCCTCCTCGAGTTCGACGCGGTGCGCGGTGATGTGGATCGGGGTCCAGCCGCCGCCGCGTGCGCGCAACCTCAACACGCGCGAGGTCGATTCAGCCCCGAACTCCGTTGCCATCGAAGTCATCTCGAGCTCATCGTCGGGTGGACGGGCGGCCCGCGCTCCTCGCTGCCGCGCCAGTCGTAGAACGGGCACGGATCGTCGAGCCACTTGAGCAGGGTCCAGGTCTTCAGGTCGACGAGTGCGCGATGAACGCCGGGTTGGGCCACGCCGTTCAGAATCCGCTCCGCCAGCACCTCCGCCTCACTCGGGTTGAGATCCCGGGTGGGCAGATCCTCGGCGAACGCGCGACCATGGGTCGCCTCGACGGCCGGGTCGAGGCCACTGTCGTACAGCGACTCCGTCGTGTCGGTGGCGATTCCGTTGGTCAGATCCCATTTCAGCGGTCCGGGGACGACGCTTTGTGGCGGATCGACGTCGGGTGGGCCACCGACACGTGGACGCCGTGAATGCGGCCGTCCGACATTTGCACGACCTCGGTGCGAATCACGCGGTCGTTCTTCGGTGTGATGCTGCTGAGCGGCTTGCCCGCCCGGACGCTCGCGCCGATTGCCGACCGAATCGCCATCAGGTTGGGGTTCCGGCGGAGGAAGGCGCTGATGGGAATCCGATTCTTGGTCTGCTGCCCCTGCGCCACCACCGTGGGCT
>JAVRPF010000933.1:0-3123 GCA_032162385.1 Mycobacterium sp. | reverse complement strand
CACGGCGGCCAGCGCGTTGAGTGCGCAGATCCGCGCCAGCGCCTTGCCGTCCTCGGGGCTGACCTCGGCGCCCACCTTGCCGGTGGCGGCCAGTTCGCCGGACTGCATCGGCACCTGGCCCGCCGTGTACACCAGATTCCCGGTGCGCACCGCAGGCACGTACGCCGCGAGCGGCGTCACCACGTCGGGCAGAGCGATGCCCAGCTCCGCGAGCCTGTCCGTGACGCTCATTTCGGCCGCTTCAGATACGCGACGTGCTGCTCGCCGGTCGGGCCCGTCAGCACCGACACCAGTTCCCAGCCGTCCTCACCCCACTGGTCGAGAATCTGCTTGGTCGCGTGTGTCAACAGTGGCACCGTGGCGTACTCCCACCGGGTCGGTTCGCTCATGCGGCTGAGCTTATCGGTCGGGAAGGGCGCCTTGGTTAGGCTGCTGGAGTGACAACCCAGTCTCCCGCATCCGACGGCAGAAGATCCGTCGGCTGGCCTTCCCGACTGTCCAAGGTGCGGCTGCACTTCGTGACCGGCAAGGGCGGCACCGGAAAGTCGACGATCGCGGCCTCGCTGGCGCTGGCGCTGGCGGCGGGCGGCCGCAAGGTGCTGCTGGTCGAGGTCGTGGGGCGCCAGGGCATTGCGCAGCTGTTCGACGTGCCGCCGTTGCCCTACCAGGAGGTCAAGATCGCCACCGCCGACGGTGGCGGACAGGTCAACGCGCTGGCCATAGACACCGAGGCCGCGTTCATGGAGTACCTGGACATGTTCTACAACCTCGGCATCGCCGGGCGGGCGATGCGGCGGATCGGCGCAGTCGAGTTCGCGACGACCATCGCGCCGGGTCTGCGCGACGTGCTGCTCACCGGCAAGATCAAGGAAATCGTGGTGCGGTCCGAGAAGGGAAAGCAACACGGCTACGACGCAGTGGTGGTGGACTCCCCGCCGACCGGACGGATCGCCCGCTTCCTCGACGTCACCCAGGCCGTCTCCGACCTGGCCAAGGGCGGGCCGGTGCACTCGCAGGCCGACGGCGTGGTCAAGCTGCTGCACTCGGATCGGACCGCCATTCACCTGGTGACCCTGCTCGAGGCGTTGCCCATCCAGGAGACGGTCGAGGCGATCGACGAACTCAAGGCGATCGGGTTGCCGATCGGCAGCGTCATCGTCAACCGCAACATCCCCGCCTATCTCCCGGCGGACGACCTGGCCAAGGCCGCGGAGGGTGACGTCGACGCCGACGCGGTGCGTGCGGGTCTGGCCAAGGCCGGCATCGACCTGACCGACGGCGACTTCGCCGGCCTGCTCACCGAGGCCATCCAGCACGCGACCCGCATCACCGCCCGGGCCGAGAGCGCCGAACAACTCGATGCCATCGACGTATCGCGTCTGGAACTGCCCTCGCTGCGCGACGGCGTCGACCTCGGCAGCCTTTACGAACTCGCCGAAGACCTCGCCCACCAGGGGGTCAGATGAGCACCGCACCTCGCGCGCTCGACATGCACGCGATACTGTCCGACACCTCCAACCGGGTCGTAGTGTGTTGCGGCGCAGGCGGAGTCGGCAAGACCACCACCGCAGCGGCCATGGCGTTGCGCGCCGCAGAGTACGGCCGCACCGTCGTGGTGCTGACCATCGACCCGGCCAAGCGGCTAGCTCAGGCGCTGGGCATCAAGGATCTGGGCAACACGCCGCAGCGGGTGCCGCTGGCGCCGGAGGTCACTGGCGAACTGCACGCGATGATGCTCGACATGCGCCGGACGTTCGACGAGATGGTGGTCCAGTACTCGGGACCCGACAAGGCCGACGCGATTCTGGAGAACCAGTTCTATCAAACAGTCGCCACGTCGCTCGCCGGCACGCAGGAGTACATGGCGATGGAGAAGCTCGGCCAGTTGCTGGGCCAGGACAAGTGGGATCTCGTCGTCGTCGATACGCCACCGTCGCGTAACGCGCTGGACTTCCTGGATGCGCCGGCGCGTCTTGGCAGCTTCATGGACAGCCGACTGTGGCGCCTGCTGCTGGCGCCTGGCCGTGGCATCGGCCGGCTCGTCACCGGGGCCGTCGGCTTGGCGATGAAGGCGCTTTCGACCGTCCTTGGATCCCAAATGCTCGCCGACGCGGCCGGTTTCGTTCAGTCGTTGGACGCGACTTTCGGCGGCTTCCGCGAGAAGGCGGACCGCACCTACGAGCTACTCAAGCGGCGCGGCACGCAGTTCGTGGTGGTATCGGCGGCCGAACCGGACGCGCTGCGCGAAGCATCGTTCTTCGTCGACCGGCTGTCCAAGGAGCACATGCCGCTGGCCGGACTGATCCTCAACCGCACCCATCCGATGCTGTGCGAGCTGAAGGCCGAGAAGGCCGACGAGGCGGCCGAGCAGTTGGAGGCATCCGGCGGTGATACCGGCTCCGACGCGCTGACGGCTGCCATCCTGCGGATTCACGCCGACCGTGCGCAGACTGCAAAGCGGGAGGTGCGGCTGCTGTCGCGGTTTACCGGGGCCAACCCCGCGGTGGCGATCGTCGGGGTGCCGTCGTTGCCATTCGACGTGTCGGACCTGGATGCGCTGCGCGCCATCGCCGATCAGATCACCGGCGAAGCGGCGGCCTGAGTCTGACCGGGCGAGCTATCTAAACCGCGTTGCGGTGCTTTCGCTGGGCGGCGAAGAACTCCGACCATGACACCACTTCGGGATGCTGCTTGAGCAGGGCGCGGCGCTGACGTTCGGTCATGCCGCCCCAGACGCCGAATTCGACGCGATTGTCGAGCGCATCGGCGCCGCATTCCACGATGACGGGGCAGTGCCGGCAGATTACGGCGGCTTTGCGCTGGGCAGCGCCGCGAACGAACAGCTCATCGGGATCGGCTTGTCTGCAGCGCGCCTGGGAAACCCACGCGATGCGGGCCTCCGCCTCTTTGCCTTGGACAACACCGTTGACAGGGGAAGTAGCGATTGTCCTGCGCGCCGCGGGCCGTATTCCTGACACCAGCGATCCCTCCGTCGAGCCGCCTGTCGGGCGGTCCAGTTAGGTGCAGAACGCTGGTGCGATCTACGCCACATTGCAACTAGTAGTGTTACCTAGATCGCACTGTGTGTCCAAGCTAGGTGGTCAGGGGGGTTTTGCGCAACAG
>JAVRPF010000932.1:0-3204 GCA_032162385.1 Mycobacterium sp. | reverse complement strand
CCAGGGCACTGGCCAGGTCCGCCGTGTGGACGGCGAGCTCGAACGTGCGCGTCGGCAGGTAGTCGGCCAGCCGCATTCCACCGGCGATGGTCGTCAGCAATTCGGTTCCGTCGCGGGCATCGACGAGCGGAACCACACGGGCGGCGATCTCGGCCACTGCGGCGGTCGGATCCGCGCCGAGGGCGATCCCGGCGTCGCGGCCGCGCTGAGCTACTGCCGGGCCGGCGGCCGCCGCACTGATCGCGCGGAAGTAGCCGACGGCCGAGTCGATCTCGACCGTCTCTGCCGGGCGGCCCAGATAGGTCTCGACCGTCAGCAGCGAACGGCTGGCGTGCCCGACGAGCGCACGGACGTCCCACTCCCCCAGGCCGGGCTGGTCCCAGCGGTCCACGACCAGGGCGGACGTCGCGACGAACCACTCCGCGGCGTCGGCGAACGCCCGCCGGGAGTCGTCCCACGAGGCAGTCATGACCGAGAGGCTAGACACGTCGCAGGCGACAGTGCTGCCGCGTCGCCGGTGCCTTCGGCGCCCGCCTCAGTCGACGACGACGGCCCGGCGACGGTCGGCGAGGAGCCGGACCACCGCTACGAGGGTGGCGGCAGCGGCGGCGGCCAGGAGTGAGTCGAAGATCCAGTCCCAGGCATCGGTCTTGAGCCAGAACGGGTAGTTGACCAGCTCGAACAGTGAGATCACCGAAGCGATCGACACGCCGGCGATCACCCGTCCGCGATGGACGAGCGCGGCGGCGACCAGGAACAGCGCGCCGAATGCCAGCGCGTACATCCAGACCTCGATATAGGTGGCCGAGATGAACTCACCGATCGCCTGGATGCCGCAGAACACGAGAAACGACCCGCGTGCGCTTCGAAGATTCATGACCTGTCCCCTTGTCCGAGTTCCGGAGCCGGCACTCGGCCGGTCGATTCCGGTGGTGCGGAGATTCGCAATCCAGGGATCGGGACCGGTAGAGACGCTTTCCCATTCAGGCAGGGAAGTTCTCCCGTTCAGCGGGCTCGGCGCTCGCCCCCGACGGGGTGCGACAACGGGACGATCGCGCTGGCTGCGGCGTGACCGATACTGTCCGCTGCCGGACCGGTCGATGGGAGCGCGTGGTGCCGCAGGTCGTTGATTTCGTGAACGTGTCCACCGCCGGGCTGGAGTCCTCGCCCGTGGTCGACGCGCTCGCCGGGCTGCGGGCGAACGAGGCCCGCTACTACAAGAACAAGTTCGACCACGACTTCACCGTCGACCCTGCGTCCGAAGCAGCGGAGGCGGTCGACTACGTGCACCGCATCCTCGAGGAAGAACGCGACCTGGTCATCTCGTCCCGCCCGCTCGAGGCCACGACCTTCGAGGTCGAGGGGACCCGGATGACCTACGTGTTCTACGAATCAGGACTCTCGATCAACGTCATGTACGGGCTGCAGGACGGGATGAAGCGCGCGGTCGGGTTCAAGCTGTCCGACGGGATGGAGGTTCCGGAGGAACTCGCGTCCCGCTTCAAGTTCGCGCGCCAGAAGTCGAAGCTGGCCGGCACGATCCGCGGAACCTTTTTCGTGATCAAGGGCGAGTACTGACAGGGCAGATCAGCGCGACGACCGCTTCGGCCCGATCGCCAGGTTCTTCGGCCGGGCCGCCCGGCTCCTGCGGTGCATGACCGGCTGCCGCGCGAAGGCTTCCTGGGCCAGCGGATCGGTGTCGGCGAGCACGTCCGGGTCGTCGTCCGTCAGCACTGCGGTGTGGGACCGGCGCGTTCCCGCGGAGGCGACCATCTCCTCGACGTCGTCGGCGTGCCGCACGGCGTCGACATCGATCAGCTTCCGGACGTACCGCGAATCCGGGTGTGCGGCGATCAGCCGGACGCGACCGTCGCCGCTGCCGCGGCGGGCGACGGGGACCACGACCGCCGGCAGCCCCTCGGGGTCGGTGACGAAGAGCTGGAAGTCGTCGAACCGGAAATGGTCGATGTCCACGATCGGCTTGGGGTAGTGGTGGTAGCCGGCGCCCGCGGGCAGCACGCCGGTGTGCGCGGCGCGCGGTAGCGGCAGCGATGCGTTGAAGATCGAGTCGGTCCACGCCGCCACCTGGACGGCGGAGGCGACCGGGGTCGCCAGGAGCTCAGCGGCGTCCTTGTAGCCGAGGGCTGAGTACCCGGGCAGCGTGTCCGGAAAGGCCGCGACCACCCGCTCCGCGTACTGGCGCAGCCGATCGACCTTGGCCGGATCGGCACAGAACTGGGCGGACCACTCGATCCCGAGCGGCAGTTGCACGCAGAGCCAGCCGGTGGGGTCCTTCACCCAGATCGCGCCACCGTGATGGTCCTCGTACGCATCGCCCGCGAGGACCCAGTCGGGGATCGTGCCCACCAGCTTGATCATCAGGCGACGGCTGCGGGCGAAGGCCGCCGTCTCCTTGCGTGGCGGGTGGTCGACCACCGCGATGGTCCACGGAAAGTCCTGGTGCTCCGGATGCGTGCCCGCCATCGAGGCTCCTCGATCTGCCGGGCCCGGCGGATCTGCGCAGGTCGGCTGCGGCGATCGTGGCAGCGCGAACCGCCCCCTTCAAGGAGCGCCGGCGCGGTAACGCTCAGTCCACCGGCAGGACTTCGAACGCGGGGTGCTTCCCGACGATCGCGAGGATGTCCGCGTCGGTCGAGTCGGGTCCGACCCCGTCGAAGAACATCCCGACCTCGAACTTCCACCGCTTCAGGTAGGCCCGCAGCACCGGCACCTTCTCCTCATCCGGCAGCTCGCGGCCGCGGAAGACCTCGGTGCGCCGGCCCACCCGCAGCTCTCCCGTCCCGGCTGCCCGCAGGTTGCGCACCCACTGGCCCTCGCCCCGTGCCGACACGAGGTAACGGCGCCCGGCATGGTCGAGCAGGTTCACCGGCGTCGTCCGCCATTCGCCGCTGGTTCGTCCCCTGACCGCCAGTACCCGCGAGCCGACGAGGCTCACTCCGTGTCGGGTCAGGAAGGCGACGGCTCGGTTGGACACGTTGCGGGTGAACCATCCGGGGGCGCGGTAGTGAGTGGGCACGATCCCAGCCTGCCCGGAACGCCGGCGGCGCAGGGGGAATTGAGCCATGTGCGACCGTCTTCGACCATGGCCGCCGTCCTCTCCATCCAGTCGCACGTGGCCTACGGGCACGTGGGCAACTCCTCCGCCGTGTTCCCGCTGCAGCGCCTCGGCATCGAGGTCTGGCC
>JAVRPF010000931.1:0-5735 GCA_032162385.1 Mycobacterium sp. | reverse complement strand
GGGGTCGACCGTCGCGGCGAGGTGATCGCCGTAGCCGGGCAGCCGGATCATCGTCGCAAACCCGACGTCGTCGACCGCCCAACCGAACAGCTCCGAGTAGAACGTGGCGGCGGTGTGGGGATCCGAGGTGAGGAGGTCGCTGAAGTTCCACGTCCCCGGTGTGTTGACCAATTGCGCGCCGAGTCGCTTGCGCGCCTGCCACAGCCGGAACTCGGCCCCGCGGGGATCGACGCACACGGCGAGCCGCCCGCCCGGCCCGGCGTCGACCGGAGCGACGGTGACAGTGCCCCCGCCGGCTTCGACCGCCTTGGCGGTGGCGTCGGCGTCGTCGACGGCGATGTAGGTGCGCCACGCGACCACCTCGTCGTCGGCCTCGGCCGACGAGAGCGCTGCGACGTCTTCCCCGCCGATGGTGGCGATCAGGTAGTTGCCCGGTGCGTCGGCGGGAATCGCGTCGGTGAACGTCCAGTCGAACAGTCCGGCGTAGAAACGCTTGGCCTCGTCCAGATCGTGCGCGACGGTGTCCACCCAGCTGGGGACGCCGTGTGGATACGTCTTCGGCTCAGTCGCCATTTGTCCTCCTCGCGTGCGGGTCATGCGGTCATGGTTCCCGATCGCACCGACACCTCAAACGTCAGCGGTACACCAGGCCGGACAGCCGCCGCGCCAACGCACGCCGGACGGCGGCGATGCGCCCGGCCATGCCCATGACGACGTTGCGAATCGGTCGCAGGGCGCGCGGCAAGGTGGCGAGGCGCGTCAGACGGTCGGTCAAGGTGATCACCTGCGCGGCGATGGGCCGACGCGCGGCGGCGTACTCGTCGAGGACTGCGTCAGGCGCGCCACCCACCACCAGGGTCAGTGCTTCGGCCAACGCGACGGCGTCTTGGATGCCGAGGTTCATGCCCTGCCCGCCCGCCGGACTGTGCACGTGGGCGGCGTCCCCGGCGAGCAGAATCCGGCCCGAGCGGTAGGTGTCGGCCACGCGGTGGTGGATGCGGAACCGAGAACCCCACAGCACGTCGGTGACCGTCATCCGGCCGACGCCGTAGCCGCGGTCGTCCAGAATCTGCTGGACGAACTCCGCCGACGGCACCTCGGGGGCGTCATCGACTGGAGCGACGACCCGAAATGCGCCGCCGGGTAGCGGCGCGACGACCGTGAGCCCGGCCGCCGCCCAGAACAGGACGACCTCGTCGGTGGGAGCATCGCCCGCCAGGCGCACGTCGGCAAGCACGAACGACTGCTCGTACTTGTCGCCGTGGAATCCGATGTCTGCCTGTTCGCGCACGGTGCTGTGCATGCCGTCCGCGCCCACGACCCAGGCGGCCCGTATGACGTCACCGTCTTCGAAGGTGGCGGTGACCCCGTCGGCGTCCTGCGCGACGGAGGTCAGCACCTTGGGCCGGAGCACTTCGCCGCCGAGCTCGACGACCCGGTCGAGCAGCAGCCTCTCGGTGTCGCATTGGGGGAGCAGCAGCGTGTACGGGTAGGCCGTCGGCAGCGTGCTGAAGTCGATCGGGATCAGTACCCGGTTGCCGTCGCGGATGGTGAACCGGGGTGCCTGGATGCCCTCCTTGACCAGGCGTCGGGCCACGTCCACACCTTCCAGCACTTCGAGCGTGCGGGCGTTGATGGCGCCGGCGCGCGACGTGTTGGCTCCTGCGGTCTGGCGGTCGACGATCGTCGCCCGTACGCCGCCTGCCAGCAGTGATGCGGCCAATGTCAGGCCGGTGGGGCCGGCTCCCACGATGAGGACGTCGGTGTCGAACATGTCACTCTCCTTAGGGTTCGAGCATTTGCCAACGCGTGTTGGCATTTCTATGGTGCACCGGGTCCGCAGAAAAGTCAACACGTGTTGGCCTACACTCGTGGGCATGGGTAGGAAAGCCGATCAGACCAAGGGCGTCATCCTGACCGCGGCCAGGGAGCGCTTCGCCGAATCGGGCTACGAGGGTGCCACCATCCGCGCCATCGCGGCCGACGCGAACATCGATCCGTCGATGGTGATGCGCTACTTCGGCAACAAGGACCAGTTGTTCGCCGCGGCGGCGGAGTTCGACCTGCGCTTCCCGGATCTCTCCGGCATCGAGCGGTCCGGGGTGGGCGCGACGATGGTGGCGCACTTCCTGGCCCGCTGGGAGGAGGACGACGCGCTGATCGTGCTGCTGCGTTCCAGCACCACGAATGCCGAAGCGGCCCAACGCATGAAGGGGATCTTCGCGGCGCAGCTGCTGCCCGAGATCGCGAAGTTGACGCCCGAGGACGCCCCCCGGCGGGCCGGGCTGATCGCCACCCAGGTGCTCGGCATGGCACTCTGCCGATTCGTGCTGCGGATCCCGCCGATCGTCGAGATGACTCGGACCGAGCTGGTCGACTGGCTCGGGCCGACGCTGCAGCGCTACATGGACGAACAACGGAACGACGAAACCTGAGCGGCGGCGAGGCGGTGCGCGAACTCGGTGCGGATCGGGTCGTTCATCGTGGCGACGATCTGTCTCGGGCCTTGGGACGCGAAAGTCATTCCGTGGTCGTCGATTTGGTGGCGGGCGATGATTGGGAGTCATTCCTGACACTGCTGCGCCGCGGAGGTCGATACGTGACGGCCGGCGCGATCGCAGGGCCGATCGTCCAGATGGACGTGCTCGAGCAGATCGTGACTGCTCAACGGCAATTCCTCGAGAAACGGGACGTCGGAAAAATCGTGCTGCTGCCCGGGTAGAGGCCACCGAACTCGCCGTTCCGCTCGCTGCCGGCTTCCGATGGTGCGAGTATCGGCAGGCGGTGAAATCGCCGTGCGAGCTGATTCTTTCGAGCAAGGAGGCGGCGCTCAGACGCCGACAATCGTGACGACTTCGAGGACAGACAAGAAGAACAAGGCCTTTGCGTCACCCTCTCCTGATGTGATCCCGCATCCGGCGCTGGACGTACCGATCGACGTGGAGGCCCACACCAGCCGCAGGGCTCTGGACCGAGTGGTCTTCGGTGTGACCGCCCTAATCGCCATTGCCTTCCTGCTGTGGGGGTTCCTGAGCACCAGCTCGCTGGCGCAGGTATCCGGCGATGCCCTGTCGTGGACGATGAACAACGTCGGCTGGCTGTTCGTCGTCACCGCATCGGGGTTCGTGGTCTTCGTGCTGTGGCTGGCCTTGGGTCCGTTCGGCGCCATCCCACTCGGGCGTGATGGCGAGGAGCCCGAGTTCCGGACGGTGTCGTGGATCGCGATGATGTTCAGCGCGGGCATGGGAATCGGCCTGATGTTCTTCGGCGTCAGTGAGCCCCTGACCCACTTCGCGACGCCGCCCCCCGGAACCGGTGGAGTGGGCAACGCGTCGGCCGTGCAGACGGCCATGGCCACCACGATGTTCCACTGGAGCCTGCACCCGTGGGCGATCTACGCGGTCGTCGGACTCGCGATTGCCTACGGCGTCTACCGCAAGGGCCGCATGCAGCTGATCAGCTCCGCATTCGAGCCGCTGATCGGATCCCGGGCGAACGGGCCGTGGGGCAAGGTGATCGACATGCTGGCGATCTTCGCCACGCTGTTCGGCTCGGCCGCCTCGCTCGGGCTCGGCGCCCTGCAGATCCGAAGCGGCCTGCACATCGTCGCCGGCATCAGCGAGACGGGCAACGCGATTCTGCTGGTCATCATCGCGGTCCTGACCTGCGCGTTCATTCTGTCGGCGGTGTCAGGTGTGGCGAAGGGCATCCAGTGGCTGTCCAACATCAACATGGTGTTGGCCGTGTCTCTCGCGCTGTTCGTGTTCGTCGTGGGACCCACCGTGTTCATCCTCAACCTCATTCCGACCACCCTCGGAAGCTATGTGCAGGATGTTGCGATGATGTCGGCGAGAACCGGCGCCGAGGGCGGCGACGTGAACACCTGGCTGCAGTCATGGACCATCTTCTACTGGGCCTGGTGGCTGTCCTGGACGCCGTTCGTCGGGATGTTCATCGCCCGGATCTCGCGGGGCCGGACGATCAGGCAGTTCGTCGCCGGGGTGTTGCTGGTGCCGAGCGTGGTGTCGCTGGTCTGGTTCTGCGTTTTCGGCGGCGCGGCCATCGACATCCAGAAGGCCGGGGTCGACCTGGCCGGCGAGGGCAGCGTCGAGGCGCAGTTGTTCAGCCTGCTCGATCAGTACCCCATCGCCATCGTGGCGAGCATCCTGGTCATCATCCTCGTCGCCATCTTCTTCGTATCCGGCGCCGACGCCGCCTCCATCGTCATGGGATCGCTGTCCGAGCGGGGAACGATCGAACCGTCGAGGCCGACCGTGATCTTCTGGGGCGCCGCCACCGGCGCCGTCGCGGCGGTGATGCTGCTGATCGGTGGCGAGGACGCACTCACCGGACTGCAGACGATCACGATTCTGGCTGCGCTGCCGTTCGTGCTCGTGATGGTCGGGCTCGCCGCGGCGCTGGTGAAAGACCTGCGAAAAGACCCCATGATGGTGCGTCGCCGGTACGCCTCGGAGGCGGTCGAGATGGCAGTCATCACCGGTGTGGTGGAGCATGGCGACGATTTCGTCATCTCCGTCGAGGAGGACCCGGACGTCGCAGCGCAGGATCGCACCGGACCGGGATAGCCCACCGGCTATGCCTCGATCTCCCCGACGATCCTGCGCTCGATGCCTGCCCGTGTGATCGCGGGCAACACCACCAGCCCGTCGAGTTCGTTGCGGGCCTTGGCGTAGGCGCTGCGCCGTTCCTCGTGCGTCGCGGCCTCGTCGGACGCCAAGCGGAGCAGATGCTGCGCGCGTTCCAGGCGCTGCTGTCCCTCCGGCGAGAAGTCGCTGCGCCTTCTACGGATCGCCTCCGCCTCGGCCACGTCGAACGCCGATGCGTAGTCGTGCACCGCGTCGCGGTAGTCGAGTTGTGTCCCTCGGTCGCCGATGGCGTCGTCGACGGTTGCCGGGCGCAACAGGTCGGCGCGGCTGCGGGACTTGTGGAACGCGACGGTGAGCGGTTGACGCATGTCCGTCATCATCGGGAAGTCCAGCAGCTTGGCGACGTCCATCTCGTAGTCCAGCCAGCGTGCGTCGATGCGGTCGTGGTGCCCGAGGAGCTTGGTCAGCTCCCGTCGGGACGCAACTTCATCGATCCTGCCGCGCCCGGACGCCTCCGCCACCGCGATCTTGGTCTGCTGCTTGATCCGGTACTTCTCCAGCCGACGCTCCGCGCGCCGCTCGTTGGCCGCCGCGACCGCCCTGACGCCACCGCCGATCACCCCGCCGAGCGGAAAGATCAGCCACCAGAAGTGCCACAGGGAGTCCACGGTTTCCAGAATGCCACCGCAGCGAGCGTGACCCCGGGACTCGGCGATTCAGCGCGGAGCGAAATCCGCGGTTTGGGCGGGTCCCGGCGAGCGCGCGGGTCACACCAGTCCCGCCAGCCACCGCGCGGGGTGAGTGTGTCGAATTGCCCGCCTGTGAGCGAAAGCGGGCAGGCGATGTTGCGATTCGCTCGGAGGCGGGCACATGGATGGGTAGTCCGACAGCGGAGACGAATGTAGTGGATGTGACTCAACGGCCCGTCAGGCCGATGTTGCGGTAGCGGCGCAGTCGATCGGCCATCCGCGTGTCTACAGGCAGCGAACGCAGCCGGTGCAGTTCGTCGGCAATCGTCGCCGACAGACGTCCGGTGAACTCCATCGGAGTATCCGCCGCGTCGCGGTGCTCGGGCACGATCACATCGACGATTCCGTGGCGCATCAGGTCGGCCGACCGAATACCTTG
>JAVRPF010000930.1:0-3603 GCA_032162385.1 Mycobacterium sp. | reverse complement strand
ACCACTGCGTCCAGTGCCGACTTGGCCTCGCCGTAGGCGCCGTCGCCGCCGAACATGCCGCGGTTCGGCGAACCGGGCAGCACGACGTGCAGCCGCGAGGCGATGTCGCGCTCGGAGCCGATGTGCGACAGGCCGCCGATCAGCCGCTGCACGGCCCACAGCAGCACCTTCATCTCCATCTCGGAGCGCGAGCCCGCCTCGGACAGGTCACCCGCCACGCGCGGCGCCGCGAACGGGAACAGCAGCGTCGGCGTCAGGGCGTCCTTGAGGTGGATTGCTTGCGGCCCAAGGGTTTCGGTTTGTTCGTTGCCGACCCAGGCAACCAGCGCGTCGATGTCGGTGTAGGACGCCATGTTGGCGGGCACCACCCACAACTGGCCGCTGAACCGGGCGTTGTCCCGGTAGAGGGTCCGGTAGAACGCCAACCGGTCGTCGTCGAGCTTGGACGTGGTGGCGATGACGGTCGCTCCCCCGTCGAGCAACTGCGCGGCGACCGACGCGGCGATCGAGCCCTTGGAGGCACCGGTCACCACTGCGATCTCGTCGGCGTAGCGGCCCCTTTCGGGGTTCTCCGCACCGGCTGCTGCGCGTCCGTACAGCGACGCGTGGATGTTACGGCCCGACGCTAGCGCCTTGCCCTGCCACCAGTTCGCCTGCGTGGCAACGACGTGCCCGGCACCCTCGAAGCGCTCCGAGAGCCGCGGCCAGTCGGCGTCGATCGCGCCCTCGTCCATCAGCCACAGCCGGGCGAGGTCCTCGCGGGCACTTGCCCAACGGTCGTCGAACAGCACCGCCTTGCGGCGGTCGAACGTCGGCGCCACCAAACGCGGCCAGTCCGAACCTAGTTCGGCGGTGATGAGGTCTATCAGCTCGGCGTCGTTGACCGCCTCTGGCGCACTGACCTGGTTGTCGAGACCCAGCTGGCCAAGGATCATCCGGGCGGTCGACGCGAGCACGCCGTCGCGACCGGTGACCTGCTCGGCGAACTCGGTCAACGCGGCGGAGTCCACCACGCCGCCGCCAACGGCGCCCGACGACGGCAACGACACCGCGATGCCCTTGCGAGCCCCGACCGCGGCGACCGCCGCGTCGACGACCCTGTCCACCGTGGCGGCGTCGGCCAGCGCACCCTCGTGCAGGCCGCCGAGCGCACCGCCGCGCACGCTGGTGCCCTCACGGGTGCCCAACGCGACCTCGACGGTGACGTTCTTCGCCCAGCCCTCGCCCAGTTCCCACGCCTTGGTGACGCGTTCGGCGATGGCGGCGGGCCGCTTGCCGGACGGCCCGAGCACGGTGCGCAGCTGATCGTTGATCGCGTCGGAAAGCACAGGGCCGTAAGGCTTGTACGTGCGCGCCAGCTTGGTCACCTGAGCCTTGAGCCCGGCCAGGTCAGCCTCGGCCGCCCCGTCGATCGCGCCGAGGTTTAGCTCCGAACCCAGGTCCACCAGCAGCTGGTTGCGCCGTGAGGACGCACCGTCGGTGATCGACTCGATGGAGTCCAGCGACTCGATCTGGTCGATGCGCATCTTCGCAGAAAAAGCGACGAGCGCGAGCGTGGCGTCGGCGGCATCGAACGCGATGTCGTCCGGGCGCGGGCCGCCACTCGGTGCGGCCTGAGCCCGAGCCGGCGCGGCCGTCACTGCGGCGGCCTCCGCGACCGGTGCCGGCGTGGCGTCGCCCGCGTCGTCGTCGGCCTCGGGTTCCGGATCGGTGTCGGTGGCGAACAGTACGGCGGCGTCGCGCTCGGAGTTGAGCACTTCCGTCGTATTGTGCGAGTACTCCGGCAGCTTCAAGGTATTGGTGGCCAGCCCGGCGACCGTGGGTGCTGATTTCACGCCGATCTCGACGAACCGCTCGATGCCGATGCCGCCCGCGGCCTCCTCGATGAACAGCAGGTCCTGGGTCTCGATCCAGCGCACCGGGCTGGCGAACTGCCACGCCAGCAGCTCGATGACGACCTTGCGGCACAGCTCGCGCGGCTTCTCGTTCCGCCACGTGTCGTAGTCGGCGAGGATCTCGTCCAGCGGCTCGGCGGGCACCAGGTCCCGGATCTCCTGGATGAAGTCGCGGTCCAGCGTGAACGGCCGCGGCACCAGGTTCGGGATATAGCGGCCGACGAGCAGGTCGGGATCCGCGTCGCGCGGCATGACCCGCTCGAGTGAGCGCCGGAAGTCGGCGACGCCGACCCGCAGCACCGAGGAGTGGAACGGCACGTCGATGCCGGGCACCAGGATGAACGAGCGCTTGCCGCCGGACAGCTCGCGGCGCTTGTCGACCTCTTCCTCCAGCACCTCGAGACCGCGCACGGTGCCCGCGATGGCGTACTGCGAGCCACGAAGGTTGTAGTTCACGATCTGCAGGAATTCGCCCGTGCGCTCGGCGATCTCCTCGATGAACGCAGGCACGTCGGCGTCGGGCAGATCGATCTGCGACGGCCGGATCGCGGCCAGCCGGTAGTTGGACCGCCCGAGCTCGTCGCGCGGGACGATGTCGTGCATCTTGCTGCCGCGGTGGAACACCACCTCCAGCAGCGCCTCCAGCTCGTACACGCCGGAAACGCATGCCAGCGCAGTGTATTCACCGACGGAGTGGCCGCAGGCGATCGCGTCCTCGACGAAGGCGCCCTGCTCGCGCATTTCGGCGACCTGCGCCGCCGCCACCGTCGCCATGGCGACCTGAGTGAACTGCGTCAGGTACAGCACGCCCTCGGGGTGGTGGTAGTGCACACCGCTGGCGATCAGGCCGGTCGGGTTGTCCCGGACCACGTGCAGCACCGAGAAACCGAGGGTTTCGCGTGTGAACTTGTCGGCCGTGTCCCACACCTTGCGGGCGGCCTTGGACCGGCCGCGGACCTCCATGCCCATGCCCTTGTGCTGAATGCCCTGGCCCGGGAACGCATACACCGTCTTCGGGGCGGACAGCTGCGCCGTCGCCGACATCACCAGGTCGGTGCCGACCTTGGCGGTGACCTCGATGATCTCCGCGCCGCGGTCGATGCCGACGCGGTCGACGCGGAAGTCGATGTCGTCGCCGGGCATGACCATGCCGAGGAAACGCGAGGTCCAGCCGACCAGACGCGCGGGCGGGGTGGCCCGGCCGTCGGTGGCGGTGACGACGTGCTGCGCGGCGGCCGACAGCCACATGCCGTGCACGATGGGCGATTTCAGCCCGGCGAGCAGTGCGGCGGCACGGTCGGTGTGGATCGGGTTGTGGTCACCGGACACCACCGCGAACGCACTCATGTCGGTCGGCGCGGTGACGGTGACGTCGCGGCGGCGGCGGCGTGGCGTGTCGGTGGCGTTGTCGGTGATCGCCCCGCCGGCGCGCTCCGGGTCGGACAATGCGACGGCGCCGGTGCGGCCGCGGATGGCGAACCGCTCCTCTAGTTTCACCAGCACGGTGCCATCGCCATCGGAGATGGTCACGGAGACCGGAACGACGCGGCCGACCTCGGTGTCGACGGCGGGCGAAGCCGTTGCGGTGACACTCAATTCGGCCGCCGTCTTGGGCATCGGCGCGAGCAGGTGCGCCGCGTGGTCGAGGTGCACCAGGCTCAGCAGGCCCTCCACGACCGGGAAGCCGGCGTCGGTGACGGCCGAACCG
>JAVRPF010000929.1:0-3430 GCA_032162385.1 Mycobacterium sp. | reverse complement strand
TGTTCGGCGCTGTGCCGTCCGCGCTCGGCCTGCTCTGCGTGCCGGCTGCCCTGCTGGTCGGGCTGGCCTTCGCCGCGCCGCTGGTGGCCCTGTCCGTGCGGATCACCGACGACTCCGGCTTCTCCCTGGTTTATCGGCTCGGGCTGCTGCCGATGTTCCTGTTCTCCGGCGCGTTCTTCCCGGTGCGGCAGCTGCCGGACGGCATCGAGTGGCTCGCCTACGTCACGCCGCTGTGGCACGGGGTCGAGATGTGCCGGTCGTTCACCACCGGCTCCGTGCACTGGATGGCAATCGCCGGCCACAGCGGCTACCTGTTGGTCTGGCTCGCGGTTGGCAGCTGGCTGTCCGTCACCGGACTGCGCCGAAAGCTGGCGTCATGACGACCGAGCGACATCTGGCGGAGCCAGCAACGAGCACCGCCCCAGTGCGCGCCGCCAGCACACTGCGGATCACCCCGCTGCCGCGGGCCTCGACGGCCGGCTGGCGGATGGTCGAGCGGAATTTTCTCGTGTACCGCCGGGTCTGGCCGGTCTTCGTCTCCGGCTTCCTGGAGCCGGTGTTCTACCTGTTCTCCATCGGCATCGGCGTGGGCGCGCTGATCGGCTCGTTCCAGGTCGGCGGCAAGGTCGTCGGGTACGCCGACTTCGTCGCGCCGGCGATGATGGCCGCGTCGGCGATGAACGGCGCGATCATCGACGCCACGTTCAACCTGTTCTTCCGGCTCAAGTACGTCAAGCTCTATGACGCGATAGTGGCAACGCCGATGCGCCCCATCGATCTGGCCACCGGCGAGCTGACCTGGTGCCTGCTGCGCGGGTCGACGTACTCGGCGGCGTTCCTGGTACTGATGGCGATCCTCGGCTACCTGCATTCCTGGTGGGCGATCCTCGCCTGGCCGGTCACCGTGCTGCTCGGCTTCGCCTTCGGCGGCGCCGGCATGGCGCTGACGACGTTCATGCGCTCGTGGCAGGACTTCCAGTGGGTGCAGCTGGCGATCCTGCCGATGTTCCTGTTCTCCGCGACGTTCTTCCCGCTCGATCACTACGCACCCGGGCTGCGCTGGGTGGTTCGCGCGACGCCGCTGTACCAGGGCGTGAACCTGGTGCGCAGCCTGTGCCTGGGCAACGTCACCTGGTCCCTCCTTGTGCCGCTGGTCTACCTGCTCGCCATGGGCAGCCTCGGCCTCGCCGTCGCCTCCCGCCGCCTCGGCATCCTGTTGCTTCACTAAACCCGCAAATCGGGAAGTGTTGGTTCCCAGGGGTGGAACTATGTCTCCCGGATTCGCGGGGTTCGGATGAGCCGGGGACGGGCCGGGTCGGCGTTGTCGACGAGCACGCCGGCCCGACGCTGCGGCGTGCACTCCCGCAGGTAGCGGCGCTGGCCGTCCACGTAACGCCGCATTGAAGGATGCGCTGGGTCGGGGTCGGTGCCGTCCCTGGCTGCCATCCTCGCCACCGAGACGGCGAACGGCACGTCCAGGAAGACGACGAGTTCCCACGCGCCGGCCAGTTCCGGGCGCTGAAGGAAGAGTCCGTCGGCGACCAGGACCGCATCAGGCGCGGCGAGCAGCCACGGCTCGTCCAACGTCGAATCCGTGCTCAGATCGTGGGCGCGCGGACGGTACCGGCGCGAACCGCCCGGTCCGAGTGGACCCAGCACATCGGCGCTGAAGCGGGCGTAGTCATACGAGTCGAGCCAGTACCCAGCGGGTGACTCGCGGCCCCGCCGATAGCGAACGCCCCGCGGATTGTGGAAATCGTCGAGCGAGACGCGCACGACTGGCCGACCCTCCGCCCGCAGCGCCCGCGCGAGCTCGTCGGCGAACGTCGTCTTACCTGCGCCGTCGACTCCGTCGACCCCGACCCGGAGGCAGTCCGGCGGGCGCCCGGCCCCGACCGCCGCGGCAACTGCACCCACGACGTCGGCGCGGTCCATCGCTCCATCGTCACGGATCCGGCAGCGTTAGTTGCGAGGGGTGGAACCATCTCTCCCGGATTCGCGGGGTAGGAGCCGACATAGGATGGCGCGGTGCCGGGGCGGATCAAGCAAGAAGACATCGCCCTCGTCCGCGAGAAGTCTCCAATCGGCGACATCATCGGCGAGCATGTGCAGCTGCGCAGCGCCGGCGGCGGCAATCTGAAGGGCCTCTGCCCGTTCCACGAGGAGAAGTCCCCGTCGCTGTCGGTGTCGCCCGCGCGCGGCATGTACTACTGCTTCGGCTGCGGCGCCGGCGGCGATGTGATCCGGTTCGTGCAGAACATCGAGCAGCTGGACTTCGTCGATGCGGTTGAGCGGCTGGCGGCCCGCGCCCACCTCACGCTGCGCTACGAGGAGGGCGGCGCGCCGAGCGTCGGTTCGCAGCACCGCGGGCAACGCCAGCGGCTGGTCGACGCGCATGCGGTCGCCGCGGCGTTCTACGCGCAGCAGCTGGCTACCGCCGAGGCCGCGCCGGCTCGTGACTTCCTCGACTCCCGCGGGTTCGACGCCGCGGTCGCCGAACAGTTCGAGTGCGGCTACGCCCCGTCCACCTGGGACATGCTCACCCGGCACCTGCTGGCGAAGGGCTTCACCGGCGCCGAGCTGACGCTGGCCGGACTGGTCCGGCAGTCCGGGCGTGGCGGATTGATCGACCGGTTTCATCGCCGGCTGCTCTGGCCAATCCGCGACATCGCCGGGGACGTAGTGGGCTTCGGCGCCCGACGGCTCTTCGACGACGACCGGGTCGACGCCAAGTACCTGAACACCCCAGAGACGCCGATCTACAAGAAGGGTGCGCTGCTGTACGGGGTGGACCGGGCCAAGCGCGATATCGCCCGCCAGCACCGCGCTGTCATCGTCGAGGGCTACACCGACGTGATGGCGGCCCACTTGGCCGGCGTGACAACGGCGGTGGCGACCTGCGGAACCGCGTTCGGCGTCGAGCACGTGTCGGTCATCCGTCGGCTGCTCATGGACTCCGACGCGTTCACCGGTGAGGTGATCTTCACCTTCGACGGGGACGCGGCCGGCATGAAGGCGGCCGAGCGCGCGTTCGCCGACGACCAGAAGTTCATGGCCCAGACGTTCGTCGCGATTGATCCCGCCGGCCTCGACCCGTGCGAGCTGCGCCAGAAGTCGGGCGACGAGGGCGTGCGCGATCTGGTGGCCCGGCGCATCCCGCTGGTCGAGTTCGTGCTGCGCAACACGGTGAGCCGGGCCGACCTGGACACCGCCGAGGGTCGTTCGGCGGCGCTCGACCGGGGCATCCCGCTGGTCGCGATGATCAAGGACCACTCACTGCGTGACGAGTACGCCCGCCGGCTGGCCGGGCTGGTCGGCGTCGACGATCCGATGCGAGTGGTGGCCCGCGTCCGCGGCATGATCCGCAGCGGCAACAAGCCCGAGGAGCGGCCGGCGACACCGGTGCGGGCCAAGGTCGACGACAACGTGG
>JAVRPF010000928.1:0-2623 GCA_032162385.1 Mycobacterium sp. | reverse complement strand
CGCACATCGGCTCCGAGCGCGACATCGCCTCGCGGCTGCACGTCGTGCTGCCCGGTTCGCCGAACCGCGGCATGTTCGGCGGCGACGGCGCCTACGGCGAGGCCAAGTCGGCACTGGACGCAGTGGTCTCGCGCTGGAAGGCCGAAACGTCGTGGGCGCAGCGTGTCTCGCTGGCGCACGCGCTGATCGGCTGGACCAAGGGCACCGGCCTGATGGGCCAGAACGACGCCATCGTCGGCGCGGTCGAAGAGGCGGGCGTGACCACCTACTCGACCGACGAGATGGCGTCGATGTTGCTCGCCCTGTGCGACATCGAGTCCAAGGTGGCCGCCGCGCGCGAACCGCTGCGGGCGGACTTGACCGGTGGGCTCGGGGAGATCGACATCGACATGTCCGAGCTGGCCGCCAAGGCCCGCGAGGAGATGGCCGCTGAGGCTCCCCAGGACGACGAAGTGGACCTCGAGACCATTCGGGCGCTGCCATCGCCTCCGCGTGGCTACGCCGCGGCGCCGCCGCCGGTGTGGGACGACTTGGACGTCGACCCCGCCGACCTGGTGGTGATCGTCAGCGGTGCCGAGCTCGGACCCTACGGCTCGTCGCGCACCCGCTTCGAGATGGAGGTCTCCGGCGAGCTGTCCGCAGCCGGCGTGCTGGAGCTGGCATGGACCACCGGGCTGGTGAAGTGGGAGGACGACCCGAAGCCCGGTTGGTACGACACGCAGTCCGGCGAGCTGGTCGACGAGGGCGAGCTGGTTGAGCGCTACCATGACGTCGTCGTCGAACGGGTCGGCATCCGCGAGTTCGTCGACGACGGCGCGATCGATGCCGATCATGCAGCGCCGCTGCTGGTCTCGGTCTTCCTCGACAACGACTTCACCTTCGTGGTGTCGTCGGAGGCGGACGCCAGGGAGTTCGTCCGGTTCGATCCTGAGCACACGGTCATCTCACCGTTGCCCGACAGCGCCGACTGGCAGGTGACCCGCAAAGCGGGCACCGAGATCCGGGTGCCGCGCAAGGTGAAGATGTCGCGCACCGTCGGTGCGCAGATTCCCACCGGCTTCGACCCCACCGTCTACGGCGTCAGCCAGGACATGACGAACTCGATCGACCGGCTGGCGATCTGGAATCTCGTCACCACCGTCGACGCATTCTTGTCGGCGGGGTTCTCGCCGAACGAGCTGATGCGCTGGGTACACCCCAGCCTGGTGGCCAGCACGCAGGGCACCGGCATGGGCGGCATGACCTCAATGCAGACCATGTACCACGGCAACCTGCTCGGCCGGAACAAGCCGAACGACATCCTGCAGGAAGTCCTGCCGAATGTCATGGCAGGACACGTGGTTCAGTCCTACGTCGGCAGCTACGGCGCGATGATCCACCCGGTGGGCGCGTGCGCCACGGCGGCGGTCTCGGTCGAGGAGGGCGTCGACAAGATCCGGCTCGGCAAGGCCGAGTTCGTGGTGGCCGGTGGCTACGACGACCTCACGCTGGAGGCCATCACCGGCTTCGGCGACATGTCGGCCACCGCCGACACCGAGGTGATGCGCGCCAAGGGCATCAGCGACTCCAAGTTCTCCCGCGCCAACGACCGGCGCCGGCTGGGCTTCGTCGAGGGACAGGGTGGTGGGACCATCCTGCTGACTCGTGGTGATCTTGCGGTGAAGATGGGACTGCCGGTGCTGGCGGTGGTGGCCTACGCGTCGTCGTTCGGCGACGGCGTGCACACGTCGATCCCCGCCCCGGGGCTGGGTGCTCTGAGTGCCGGCCGTGGCGGCAGGGATTCGGTGCTGGCGCGCTCGTTGGCGAAACTGGGTGTCGGTGCCGACGACATCGCGGTGATCTCCAAGCACGACACGTCGACGCTGGCCAACGATCCCAACGAGTCCGAACTGCACGAGCGCCTCGCCGCGTCGATGGGCCGGTCGTCGGGTGCGCCGCTGTTCGTGGTGAGTCAGAAGAGCCTCACCGGACACGCCAAGGGCGGCGCTGCGGCCTTCCAGATGATGGGGCTGTGCCAGATCCTGCGCGACGGCGTCATCCCGCCGAACCGCAGCCTCGACTGCGTCGACGACGAGTTGTCCGGCGCCGCCCATCTGGTGTGGGTGCGCGAGACCCTGCAGTTGGGCGAGAAGTTCCCGCTCAAGGCGGGTCTGGTGACCAGCTTGGGCTTCGGCCACGTGTCGGGTCTGGTGGCGCTGGTGCACCCGGAGGCGTTCCTGGCGGCACTGGATCCGGCGGAGCGCGAGGACTACCGGCGGCGGGCCAACGCCCGCGTGCTGGAGGGTCAGCGTCGGCTCGCGTCGGCGATCGCGGGTGGGCCCGCGCTCTACGAGCGACCGGCCGACCGGCGGTTCGGCCACGACTTGCCCGAGAAGCGGCAGGAGGCCGACATGCTGCTCGACCCGTCGTCGCGGCTCGGCAAAGACGGCTGGTACTCGCGATGAGCAGACGAGGTCTGAGCTAGCGTTCGTCCCATGAGCATCGTCGGGGTCGGCATCGACCTGGTCTCCATACCGGACTTCGCCGAGCAGGTGGACCAACCGGGGACGGTGTTCTCCGAGACGTTCACGCCGGGTGAGCGCCGCGACGCCGCGGACAAGAGTTCGTCGGCGGCGCGGCACCT
>JAVRPF010000927.1:0-3548 GCA_032162385.1 Mycobacterium sp. | reverse complement strand
ATGGGCGGCCGCTTGTACCAAGCCAGTGGCTCGGAGTCTGGACGGTCGTCCTCTTCCTCGTGGGCGTACGCCACCTCGGGACGGGCGTCGGTGGGACCGACGTACTCGGACTGGTAATCGGCGCCTGCGTAGGGCAGCGGCTCACCGCTCCCGGGCTGGTCCTGCGACCACGCCAGCGAGTTCGCCGCCGACGTGGCGTCGAGCGGCGGTGCGGCAGGAGGTGGCGGTCCATCCGCCACCCAACCCATCGTCGGGGCCAGGCCCGTCGGTGCGTCGGCGACCGGTCCCATGCCGGTGGGAGCATCGGCGCCGAAGCCGCTCGCGGCGGCAGCGGCCGCGCCCGCGGCGATGACGAGTTGCGGCTGGGGTGTGGTCACCACCGGTGCCCGCAGCCGCTCCGACAGGCTCTGCGTGACGATCGGCACCGCGGCGCCGCCGCCGACGGTCGCCACCGCGGAGACGCTCGCCAGCGGAATGCGGTAGCGCTGCAGCGTCTCCTCGACGGCGGCGACCAGACCCGCGAGCGGTTCGTCGATGAGCCGTTCCAACTCGGACCGGGTGACCCGGAAGTCCGATGAGTAGCCGGGCAGTTCGGCGGGGACGACCGTCGCGGTGTCGGCCGACAGCCGTTCCTTGGCTCCCCTGCATTCGTCGCGCAGGCGGGTCAGCGACCCGACCGCCGCGGTGCTCCCCGGATCGGAGTCCCTGGCGTCGGCGATGCCGGCAATGACGTGGTTGAGCAGTGACTGGTCGATCAGATCACCGGAGAAGTCGTTGTAACGGACCGTGTCGCCGATGATCGCCAGGCCCGCGCCGGCGTCGGCCAGCGTGATGCTGGTCCCGCTCGCGCCGAAGTCGCACAACACCACGACGCCGTCCGGCGGCAGTCCCGGCGCCGCACGCAGACCCGCCAACGCCGCCCCCGAATCGGGGACCAGGGTCGGCGGAACGCCACCGGGCGCCAGACCGGGCTTGGCCCGCAACGCGCTGCGCAGCGCGTCGACCACGCCGGGTCCCCAGTGCGCGGGCACGGCGATCGTGACGGGCGAACCACCGCCGACGGCACGGGCCATGCCGTCGAGCGCTTCGACGAGGACGATTTCGCCACGGTGTGACGAGCCGTCCGAGGCGACCAGCGGCACGGGGTCACCCACTCGCTCGACGAACCCGGTCAACACCAGACGAGGCTGGTTCGAGCCGGAATACTCGCCGACCTCAGGACCGCGGTCGTTGAACAGCGTCAGCACCGACCGACGCGTGATCGGGGCGCTACTGCCCGAGGCCGCCACTAGATTGGTGGTCCCGACCGACAACCCCAGTGCGTCGCTCATCTACACCCACATCCCATGTTGATTCCGGACCCCCGATGGATCGAAAAAGCAAGTCCTCACCTTAGCCGCCGGGGGTGGGCCGCACCGGCATTCCCCCTAACGGCGCAGAACCCCTAATGCGCTGTCCCCTAATGGCGTCGTCGCGGGGGTGGGTTCGGCACCGATCACGCCGACGCGCTGCGCCGATAGCATTCAAGTCGAACCAAAGAAGCTTCATCTACGTATCGCCGATTCGAAAGGAGAGGTGTGTCATGGCAAACTCGCTCCTCGACTTCGTCATGTCGGTCGTGCGCGATCCAAACGCGGCCGCTCAGTATGCGGCGAACCCGGCTCAGGCCATCGCCGACGCCAATCTCACCGACGTCACCAGTGCAGACGTCAACCATCTGATCCCCGTCGTCGCGGAGTCGCTGTCCGCGGCCGTGCCTTCGACGGGCTTCGACTCATTCAACGTCGACGCAGGAAGCAATGTGTGGGCCAGTGGTGCGGCAACGGCCGCGTTCGACGCGTTCGGCGACCATCTGCCCGAGCAGGGGCTCGACGACGCGCACACCATCGTGACGAACGTCGTGGATACCCATGACGACCTGTTGTCGACCGGTATCGGCGGTGGTGACGACCCGTCCGCGGACGGCGCCGTGCCTGCGGTCGCCCTGGCCGACGATCCGTCGCTGCATTTCGACGGCCCGGTCGTCGACGACGCCCCGGTACTCGACGCCGGCCCGCAGGACGACTGGGGCCATCAGGTGATCGACGATCACCTCCCGCAGCACGACGACCCGGGATTCGACATCTTCAGCTAGCCCCGAGCTCTCCATCGACGCGACAGCGCGGCCCGACACGGGCCGCGCTGTTGTCGCATATGCGCAGCTAAGGACGAATTTTCGGCAACATCCCCAATCATCCCCTAATCCCCTAATGGGGCACCCCCCAATACCCCTGCATGGTGGGGCGGAGCGAGGGGTTGCTGCCCCGTTTCACCCGGCTCGGCCGGTCCATAACGTAGTCATCAGTTCGCCGGACACCCCGGCGATAGACCTAGAACCAGACAACCGAAAGGCACTCCGATGACCAATCTGCTCGACTACATCCTCGACCTGTTCCGCAGCCCGGAGGTGGCCGCGTCCTTCGTCCAGGACCCGGAAGGCGCCATGCGTGACGCCGGCCTGCCGACCGTCAGCGCGGCGCAGTTCGCCTCCGTCGCGGCCACCGCGGCTCCGGCGGGGCTCGCCCTCGGCGGCGGGGATCCGGTGCACGGCCTGCAGCGTGCGGTCTCCGACTACCACAGCATCGCCTCGCCGTTCTCCCCGCAGACGACGTTCGCGCCGCAGACCCAGACCGACTTCGCCAGCCACAACGCGACTCAGGTCGCCAGCAACAACGACTTCATGAGCCCGGATCAGGCGGCAGGGGCGAACGCCCAGAACGGCGCGTTCAACCTGGGCTTCGGTGACATCACGCTCGGTGACAAGACCACCAACACCGCCACCGACGGCGGCGTCGTGAACACCGGCCACGCCGGCAACATCGACACCACCAGCGTCAACGGCGACGGAAACGTCGTCGGCCACGGCAACAACGCCAACACGGGCGTGATCGAAGGCGGCAGTCACTCGCCGATCATCATCGGCGAGGGCAACCAGACCACGGTGACCGATACGTCGCAGCACTCCGGCGGCGACATCATCGACGGCAACCAGGGCACCATCATCAAGGACAACGACATGTCCGGTGGTCATGGCGGCAGCGCCAGCTCCAGTGGTGGTGGCGGTCTGCTCGGCATCGGCAACGGTGGCAACGAGGCCAACGCCGGTGGCGGTGGCGGCGGTGGATCGATCATCGTCAACGACAACGGGAACCACTCGAACACGACCACGACGGCCGTGGGCGGCAACCAGACCACCGTTGGCCACGACCTGGGCAGCGGCAACACCTCGAACGTCGACTCGTCCACGCACAGCGTCAGCTCGGTGCACGAGGACAACACGTTCGAGCAGGACAATTCGGTGCATTCGGACAGCTCGACCCACACCGATAGTTCGATCCACAGCGACAACACCTTCTCGCAGGAGAACTCGCTGCATCAGTCGGTCGACACGCACGTCGCACCCGAAACGCACATCGGCTTCTGACCGGCGCCGTCGTGACAGTGACTGGCGGGGATTCCCATCCGGTGGGGGTCCCCGCCAGTTCGCGCGCCTACCTTTGGGACAAGCA
>JAVRPF010000926.1:0-6900 GCA_032162385.1 Mycobacterium sp. | reverse complement strand
GCAGGTGGCGAGACTGGTTTCGGTGAACGTCGGTAGGCCGAAAAACGTTACCTGGCAGGGCAAGACCGTCTTCACCGGAGTATGGAAGACGCCCGTCGAGGGGGCGGTGATGGTGCGCCGGCTCAACCTCGACGGCGACGGCCAGGGTGACCTCGCCGGGCACGGCGGCGAACAGCGCGCAGTGCTGGTCTATCAGACCGGCTCCTATGATCATTGGCGCAGCTACCTCGGACGTGATGACCTTGCGCCCGGCCACTTCGGGGAGAACTTCACCGTCAGCGGACTTGGGGACGACGAGGTATGCATCGGTGACCGTTACCGTATCGGCGAGGCCGAGTTCGAGGTGACCCAGCCGCGTGTCACCTGTTTTCGCGTCGGCATGCGCCTGGGTGAGCCTGACATGCCCAACCTGTTGGTCGCCCACCACCGCCCCGGCTTCTACATGCGGGTCCTCCATGAAGGGCGCGTCACAGCGGGCGACCCCATCCAACTGACCAGCCGCGGCAGCCACGAACTATCGATTTCCGACGTCGACGCGCTGCTCTATCTGCCCGACCGGGACGACAGGCAACTGCGGCAGGCCGTGGACCTGCCTGCGCTGAGCCCCGGATGGCAGCAGTCCTTTCGTGACATGCTCAGCGCACAGGGCGATTCCGACCTGGTGACGACACCACCTGCTGCACTGGAGCCGGCTTGGGCTGGATTTCGTCCGCTACGGGTTGGCGCGATCCACAGGGAAAGCTCCACGATCACGTCCCTGGCCTTGGAGACGACCGACGGCACTCCACTGCCGAGTCCGAGGCCGGGCCAGTATCTGACCGTCAAGATCCCAGACGCCGGCGATCCCGCACCGCTGCGCAGCTACTCACTGTCCGGTGACCCAAATGCCGGTACCTACCGCATCAGCGTCAAGCGGGAAGAGCACGGTCAAGTGAGCCGATGGCTGCACAGCCACATCCGTGCCGGATCGACGCTGGACGCCGCCGCACCACGCGGAGACTTTTGCCTTACCGACGACAGCAGTCCCGTCGTGCTGGTGTCGGCGGGGGTCGGCGCCACGCCCGTGCTGGCCATGCTGCACGCACTCGCTGCGTGTGACAGTCAACGCCGGATCTGTTGGGTGCACACGACACACGACCGGGAATCTCACGCCTTCGCCACCGAAGTCACCCGGTTGATTCACGCCCTGCCCCATGCGCAGCAACACATCTTCTACACGACCGAGAGCTCACCGGGTGCGGGCCAGAGGACCGAGCGCCTCACCACGGAGTCGATTGCGGCGTTGGGCCTGCCCACCGACGCCGCCGTATATCTCTGCGGCCCAAACGCATTCATGGAGGGGATGAGGGCTGCCCTCACCGCTGTTCCGATCAACCCATGCCGGATCCACACCGAATCCTTCGGCGCCCTAGCTCCCATCAACCCCGGCGTCGTCGACGCGCCGACCGCCAAACGTCCGCGCCGACCGCTGGGCATGCCGGTGACGGGGCCGCAGGTCACGTTCTCCCGTAGCGGACTCACCGTCAACTGGTCACCGGACTACCGCAGCCTCCTGGAACTGGCCGAAGCCTGCGATGTTCCCACCCGGTACTCGTGCCGAAGCGGCGTCTGCCACACCTGCGTGACCGGAATCGTGACCGGCGCCGCGACGTACATCCAACCGCCATTGGACCAACCGCCAAGCGGCACAGTGCTCATCTGCTGCGCCGCCCCGGATGACGACCTCGTCCTCGACCTCTGAGGACAACCGGCCGAGGTCGGCTACTGGCCCGCTTTGCTGGCCAGGTCGATGGCGTACTGGTTCACGAAGCGTCCTGCCCCGGGCTCACCGTTGCCGCACGAGCCGTCGGATTCACCGGGACGCTTGACCCACAGGTAGGCGTCGACGTTCCCATCCGTGGTAGCCGTCGTGGGTGCGACGCCCAGGGCCCGGCCGCTGGGGTTGCACCAGTACATCGGATCGCCCTCGACGGGGCCTGCGCCGTTGCGCGACGTGTCGATCACGTAGTGCTTACCGTTGGTGAGCCCCGAGATCGCATCGCCGTAACCGGTCTCCTCGTCGGTGGTGAAGAAGTTCGCAGTGTTGAGGCTGAAACCCCGCGCGTGGTCGAGGCCGACCTGGTTGAGCCTGCCGGCCATGTCGTCGGCACTCACCCAGCGCGAGTGCCCCGCGTCGATGTACACCGCCGAGGCCGGATTGCGGGTCAGCGTGTCGACGGCGTAGCGCATCAAGTCGAAGCGTTCCTGGCGCTGGTCCGCCGACAGACAGTCGGCCATGGCCAGTGCATCCGGTTCGAGGATGATCGCCGCCGGTCCGGAGCCGATGTCGGATGCGACGCCGTCGATCCACCCCCGGTAGGCATTGCCCGACCCGAATCCGCCGGCGGCGTAGCTTCCGCAGTCGCGGTGCGGGATTCCGTAAAGTGCCAGTACCGGCATGGTGCCGGCAGCTTGTGCTGCGGCGATGTACTTCGCGTCCACAGCGGGGTTAGATGCTTGGTCCATCCAGTACGCCGTCGGCGTGTTGGCGATGGCGGTCAACTCGGGACTCGGCGGATCGGCGCTCTGCGCGGCGCGCATGGCCGCCGACTGGGGATTCACGTACAAGGTCGCTCCGGCCAGCGGGTTCACCTCATCGACCAGGCGCACCGCCGGGGCGGGACCGGACTGCACCGGGTCTGGAGCACAAACCATTCCGGCGACGGCCGCAACCCCCAGGAAGGGAGTGATCCACCGAGCGACTGCGCCAACAGCTGAGGACATCACCCCAAAAACATAGTGCAACGCAACCGGCGCCAATCCGTTACCCAAGGGTGCTGGCTTCGCGGTCCGTGTCCGACCGTGGCGCGAAGCGACCTCAAATGCGGGCGTCGAACCCGCCGTCGGCGAGAACGGTTTGCCCGGTGACGAAGCTGGCGGCATCGCTGGCCAGGAAGCAGAGCACCGCAGCGATCTCTTCGGAACGGACGGCACGGCCGAGTAGATCGGTGCCGAGCGACCTGCTGTGAGGCCTACCCGGACGGGTTGGAAACGGCCAGCCAGGTGTCGAGCGCGGACTGCAGGACACCGGCGAAGTCCACGTCGGTGGCCGCCGATACGAGCGCCTCGGCCACGATGGAGTTCGGTTCACGATCGAGGACTATCAGACCGACCGAGGGGCCTTCTCCGTTCTGCACCATGGGGCGAGCGGCCAACCCACGCGGCACGCCGAAGGCGTGGAGCCAGGTGTGCGACGCCACCGTCGCCACCTCCAAGCCGGCGAGATGTGCAAACAGAGCCCCCACGGTGTCGGCCTCCACGACGGGATGGAACCGGGCGCCGTCGGCGGCCATGTTGCCATCGATGATCCGGCGGTTCCGCATGGCCGGTGTCAGCGCACAGAGCGGCAGCTTGGCGGCCTCCGACCACCGAACCTCGTCCTCGGCCATGATCGGGTGCGCGGCGGGCGCCAGCAGGACATAACGTTCCCGATAGAGCTCGAATCGTCTAGTGCCGGGTGGCGTTTCGTCGTCGAGGTAGGTCAGTCCTGCGTCGATTTCGAAATCCGCAAGGCGCACCGCTATCTCACGCGACGAGGTGGCTTCGATCCGAATGGTGGCGGCTGGATTGCTGCGCAGGAATCGAGCGGTCAGTAGCGGGCTGGCGGGCACCGACGTCGGAATCGCGCCGACGCGTGCCATCGCGCTGAGTCGCCCTCGCATGCGTTCCACGTCGGCCAGCAGTTCGTCGCGCTCGGCGAGGATGCGGTGCGCCCAGGTGACCACCCTGCTGCCTTCATCGGTGAATCCTTCGAATCGGTGACCTCGCAGGACGATGACGACGCCCAATTCGCGCTCGAGACGCCGGATTGCCACCGATAGCGTCGGCTGACTGACATTGCAGACCGTGGCGGCGCGGCCGAAGTGCCGTTCACGCGCCAACGCGGCCAGATACTCAAGTTGCTGAATGAGCACTTCACTGTGCATAACCACCCCGAGCGCTGGAGTCGATAGATCCCATCTATCGAAGCATGTCAGAAACCGATCAGAAAGGCCTTGTTGCCCGTTGATCGGTCGCGTTACCGTCCATTACGGCCGACCGTCGAGAACCTCAACCACCCGCAGCGAGTCAGATGCTGGTGCCCCTCCCGTCGCCTTTGTCAGGGACGGGTCCACGAGCAGTGCTGCTCAATGGGTTAGGAAGTGACAGAACGTTGTCCATCGCTGCCGCACTACGCCCCGATCGGATCGTCGCTTCGCCAGGGTGGAGTCGGTGGCTGGTGCCGCCGGCAGCGCTCTCGATTCACCTGGCAATTGGCAGCGTCTATTCATGGAGTGTCTTCAAGCTCCCGCTGCAGAAGACGCTCGGCGCGTCTGGTGTGGTCAGTGCGCTGCCCTTCACGTTCGGAATCGTGATGCTCGGGCTTGCGGCGGCAGTGTTCGGTACCGCGGTCGAACGCCGCGGTCCTCGCTGGGCGATGGCGGTGTCGGCAACCTGCTTCTGCAGCGGATTGGTGATCTCCGCACTGGCGGCGGCGGCCGGTCAGATGTGGCTCGTCATCGTCGGATACGGAATCGTCGGCGGCATCGGTCTGGGCATCGGATACATCTCACCGGTGTCGACTCTGCTGAAGTGGTTTCCCGACCGGCCGGGGATGGCTACTGGGTTCGCCATCATGGGGTTCGGCGGCGGCGCGCTGATCGCCTCACCGTGGGCGTCGCAGCTGATGTTGTGGTTCGGCACCGACCGCGCCGGGTTGGCGCAGACGTTTCTGATCATGGGCGTCGTCTACGCCGTCTTCATGACGATGGGAGTCCTGCTGATCAGGATCCCGCCCCCGGGCTGGCGGCCCGCCAGCGTCGCGACGGATGCCGTCGCACAGCGGCACCGGCCCGCGGGTCCGGACCGGACCGCCGCTCAGGCAGTCCGAACTCCGCAGTTCTGGTTCCTGTGGGTTGTGTTGTGTTTCAACGTCACTGCCGGCATCGGTGTCCTTGAACGCGCCGCACCGATCTACGCCGACTACTTTCCCGACGCGACCTCTCCTGCAGCACTGACGGCCGCGGCGGCGGGCTTCGTCGCAGTTCTGTCGCTCGCGAACTCCCTCGGCCGCATCCTGTGGTCCTCGCTGTCGGACGTCTTCGGGCGCAAGAGCATGTATCGCCTCTACCTCGGAGTGGGCGCGTTGCTGTATCTGGTGTTGATCCTCGTCGCCGATACCAGCAAGCCGTTGTTCCTCGTCGCGTGCATCCTCATTCTGTCGTTCTACGGTGCTGGATTCGCCACCGTTCCGGCCTACCTGCGAGACCTGTTCGGCTACAAGGAAGTCGGTGCCATTCATGGTCGGCTGCTGACGGCCTGGTCCACGGCAGGTGTGCTCGGACCACTCATCGTGAATGCGATCGCCGACCACCAGATCTCCGCCGGAATCGTGGGACCTGACCGTTACAGCCTGTCCTTCACGATCATGATCGCGCTTCTGCTGGTGGCCGTCGTCTGCAACGAACTGATCAGGACACCGAAACCGCCGAACGATGAGCAGACCCGCCCGACGGCGGGGGTTGCCGCCGACTCCGTAGCGTCCAGGAGGACATCGTGAATGAAAGCCATTCAGCAGCAGCAACATCCGCATCCGGATCATCGTCGCGAAACTTGCTTCTCGGCACGATCGGCTGGATCTGGGTGGGTGTGCCCTTCTGCTACGGACTCCTCCAGTTGGTCGTGAAGATCCCCGCCGTGTTCACCGGCTGACCCGGAACGTTCGAGTTCGGTCGACGTCCTCGAGCCGAAATCACCACAACAAGTGAAGGAATGAATACCCATGGCCAAAATTGTGTGCGTACTCTACGACGATCCGGTCGATGGCTACCCCAAGACCTATGCGCGCGACGGGTTGCCCAAATTGGAGCGGTACCCCGACGGACAGACCCTGCCCACGCCGTCGGCCATCGACTTCACTCCGGGCGAGTTGCTCGGCAGCGTCTCCGGTGAGCTCGGGTTGCGGAAGTACCTGGAGGGCCTCGGCCACGAGTTGATCGTCACCTCGGACAAGGAGGGGGAGAACTCGGTCTTCGATCAGCACCTGGCCGACGCGGAGATCGTCATCTCGCAGCCGTTCTGGCCCGCCTACCTGACCGCCGAGCGAATCGCCAAGGCGCCCAAGCTGAAGCTCGCCGTCACCGCCGGCATCGGTTCGGACCACGTCGATCTCGACGCGGCCATCGATGCAGGAATCACCGTCGCCGAAGTGACCTTCTGCAACAGCATCAGCGTAGCGGAGCACGTCGTGATGATGATCCTGTCCCAGGTCCGCAACTATCTTCCGTCCCACCAGTGGGTGGTCGATGGCGGCTGGAACATCGCCGATTGCGTGGAACGTTCCTATGACCTCGAAGGCATGCAAGTCGGCACCGTGGCGTCCGGGCGGATCGGCTTGGCCGTCCTGCGTAGGCTCGCGCCCTTCGATGTCGGACTGCACTACTACGACAAGCACCGGCTGCCCGCCGAGGTCGAAGCCGAACTGAACCTGACTCATCACGAGTCGGTCCAGGAGATGGTCCCGCACCTCGACGTGGTGACGATCAACGCACCACTGCATCCGGAGACGCGGGGACTGTTCGACGACGAGCTGATCTCGACGATGAAGCGCGGTGCGTACCTCATCAACACCGCAAGGGGTCTCATCGTCGACCGTGACGCGGTGGTCCGTGCTCTCGAGAGCGGTCAGCTCGCCGGATACGCAGGTGACGTCTGGTACCCGCAGCCCGCGCCTGCGGACCACCCGTGGCGGACCATGCCGCACCAGGGCATGACTCCCCACATCTCGGGGTCGTCGCTGTCGGCCCAAGCCCGCTACGCCGCCGGGACCCGCGAGATTCTGGAGAGCTACTTCGGGGGAACTCCGATCCGCGATGAGTACCT
>JAVRPF010000925.1:0-6573 GCA_032162385.1 Mycobacterium sp. | reverse complement strand
GGATGCGGGTCTGACCGACGCAGGCCTGACCGCAGTTCATCAGGCCGGAGAACACCAGCATGGGCAGCGTTGAGTCCAGGTCGGCATCCTCGAGGATGATCGCCGCGGACTTGCCGCCGAGTTCCAGGGTGCAGGCCTTCAGCTTCTCGGCCGCGATCTTGGCGACCTCCTTGCCGACGCCCGAGCTGCCGGTGAAGGTGAACTTGTCCAACTTCGGGTTCGCGGTAAGCGCGCGCCCGGTCTCGGCACCGCCGGGCACGATCGACAGCACGCCCTCCGGGAGTCCGGCCTCGGCGAACATCTCGGCCATCGCGAACACCGACAGCGGGGTCTCGGCGGCGGGCTTCAGCACGACGGTGCAACCGGCCAGCAATGCGGGGCCGAGCTTGTTGGCCGCCAGGAAGAACGGCACGTTCCACGCGGTGACCGCGCCGACGACGCCGATCGGCTCCTTGAGCACGAGGGTCTGGCCGTAGATGCCGTCGCGGATGTCCTGCCAGGTGAACTTGTCCGCAGCACCGACGTAGTAGTTGAACGACGACATCGCGGCGCCGTACTGCATCATGTCGACGATGGTGGGCGGCTGGCCCGTCTCGGCGGCCAGCAGGAACTTCAGCTCGTCGGCGCGCTCTTCCATGATCTTCACGGCGGCACCGAGAACGGCGGCCCGCTCCTCGGGGGAAGTGTGCGGCCACGGCCCCTCGTCGAAGGCCTTGCGCGCCGCGGCGCACGCGGCGTTGACGTCGGCCTCCGACGCCAGCGGCACCTTGCCGACGAGCTCTCCGGTGGCGGGCGAGTGCACTTCGATGACGTCGGACGTGGCCGGCTCGACCCACTTGCCGCCGATGAACAGCTTGTCCCACTCGGTCTTGAAGGCAGTGCTCTGTGTCATGGACGTCACATTACCCATCGAAGGGCCGAACGAGAACCTGTTGCAGTTCAGTGGTTCAGGACGGCTGCAACACGAGCACCAGATTGCTGACGAGAAACTCCCGCAGTACGGGCACACGGGTCATCCACCAGGCCCATCGTGGGTGGTAGCGGGGAAATGCGGCGACCAGCATCCCGGTGCTCGCAGCCCATTCCAGCCCGTCGGCGGCCGACACCGCGAACAACGACGAGCCGTAGTCGTTCTTCGGTCGATGGCCCTGTTTGCGGGCGTACCGCTCGGCGGCGCGTGCACCGCCGAGGTAGTGCGTCAACCCCATCTCGTGGCCCCCGAACGGTCCGAGCCACACCGTGTAAGAAAGCACCACCAGCCCGCCGGGCCTGGTGACCCTGACCATCTCGCGGCCCAGTCGCCACGGCTGCGCGACGTGCTCGGCGACGTTGGAGGACAGGCAGACGTCCACGCTGTCGTCGCCGAACGGCAGCGCCATCCCGGAGGCACGCACGAAGCTGCCTGTGCCGGGTTCGCCCGCAGGGCCGGCATGCATCTCACTTCGATCGGGTTCGACGCCGACGTAGTTCAGCCCGGCATCGGTGAACGCGGTGGCGAAGTAGCCTGGCCCGCCGCCCACGTCCAGCAGGGTGCGCCCGGTCGGTGCGGTGCCGTGCAGTGAGGTCCACAACGAGGTGACGAGTGTGACGGTGTCTTCGGCCAGTACGCCGTAGAAACGGGCCGGATCGCGCTGTTCGAACCGGAACGTGCTGAGCAAGTCCATCGACCGTGCCAGGGTCGCGCGTCGTGCGAACAGGTCGGTTCGGCGGGCACGCACCGATCGAGCGTAGGCGGCGGCTAGTCTGACTCGGATGTCTGACCGCCGTGTTCGCTCCGTGCTGCTGCTGTGCTGGCGCGACATCGGTCATCCCCAGGGCGGCGGCAGCGAAACGTATCTGCAGCGCATCGGGGCGCAGCTGGCCGCATCCGGAGTGACGGTGACGCTGCGCACCGCACGCTATCCGGGCGCGCCGCGGCGCGAGGTCATTGACGGCGTGCGGGTCACCCGTGCGGGTGGTGCCTACTCGGTCTACATCTGGGCGGGTCTGGCGATGGTGCTGGCCCGCATCGGGCTTGGTCCGCTGCGGAACGCGCGGCCCGACGTGGTGATCGACACCCAGAACGGATTGCCGTTCATGGCCCGCCTCGCCTTCGGGCGAAGGGCGGCGGTGCTGGTGCACCACTGTCATCGCGAGCTGTGGCCGGTGGCCGGGTGGCTGTCGAGCAGGGTGGGGTGGTTCGTCGAGTCGACGGTGTCGCCGTGGCTGCACCGGCGCAACCAATACGTGACGGTGTCACTGCCGTCGGCGCGCGACCTGGTCGATCTCGGGGTGGACGCCGATCGCGTCGCGGTCGTGCGCAACGGACTCGACGAGGCTCCCGCGTGCACGCTCGACCTGCCGAGGTCGGCCACTCCGCGGGTGGTCGTGTTGTCCCGGTTGGTGCCGCACAAGCAGATCGAGGACGCGCTGGATGCCGTCGCCCGCCTGCGCCCGGTCTTGCCCGGCCTGCACCTCGACGTAGTCGGCGGTGGATGGTGGGAAGACCGTCTGGTCGCCCATGCCGAGCGGCTGGGCATATCGGATGCGGTGACGTTGCACGGCCACGTCGACGAACTCGCGAAGCACCAACTCCTGCAACGGAGTTGGGTGCATCTGCTGCCGTCCTGCAAGGAGGGCTGGGGTTTGGCGGTGACGGAGGCGGCCCAGCACGCGGTGCCCACCATCGGCTACCGGACCTCCGGCGGGCTGACCGATTCGATCGTGGACGGGGTGACCGGCCTGCTCGTCGACGACAAGGACGAACTGGTGTCCCGGCTGGAGCAGCTGCTCTGCGACGACGTGTTGCGCGAGCAACTCGGTGTGAAGGCTCAGGTGCGCAGTGGCGAGTTCTCCTGGCGGCAGAGCGCCGACGCCATGCACGAGGTGCTGGAGTCGGTGCTCGCCGGCCGGATGGTCAGCGGCATCGTCTAAGAGTTGCCCCTTATGGGTCATGCAGCGCAATCAGTTTGGGGTCTGGTTGTTTTCGACTCTTCCTGCGACGTCCGGGCGGTGGGCCTGGTCTGTTCGGGGGTGGGTCGGGGGCTGCTTGCTCAGCAGGGGCCCCCGGGTGGTGGCTGCCGGTCCTGGCCGATCCAACACCATCTGGTGCTGGTGGCTGGTGCCGGTTGACTGAGCCCTCCCACTCTTGCTGGGAGGCCAACCCTGTTCACGGATTCCTCTGGGCGCCGTAACGGTGCGCCGCGGCGGCCACATGCAGACCAACCGCCTTGGTCAGGTGATCCCGCATCCACCCGCTGGCCTCAACATGCTCCTTGGCGGCGGCCTCCATGCCCATGCGGGACAACCCCAGACGCCCCCGCAGCGCTTTCGGATCAGCATTGCGTTCACGATGAGCAGCCCAATAGGCCCCGCACCGCGCCGCGGCGTCACGCTGCAACGCCCGCCGCAGCCGGAACGTCGCCACCCATTGCCGCTCCAGACGCTGGCGAGCCACCGGGTGGCTGACATCGAGCTCCAGACGAATTACCGACACCGGACCGTCGTAAGCGAAGTTCGGGGCCTTCGACTTACCGCGCCGACGCGCCACCTTCGCATCACCGCTGATCACAGCGGTGATGTCAGTCGGCGCGGTCGCCATAGTGATCATGAAACCACCCTGCACCGACAACGACATCGACCACGCGGCCAACCGCCACCGGGACCTGGCGGGGCTCACCGGGGGCAACTCCCATCAGGTCCACACCGACGACAACTGGGCGGCCCTGGCGCCTGCTGCCGGGAGTGTGAAGCAGATGAGATCGGTTTGGCGGTGTCAGGCCGCGCGGATGCGCCCGAGGTGGCGTCCCCGAATGGCGCACGCCACCGATCCGATCGCGCCGACGACCAACGTGGCCAACCAGATCAGGTGCGCGGCGATCAGCACGCCCCGGTGCGCCGCCGCCGGATGATCGCCGCCCACCCGGTACAGCGTCAGGTCGTCGTCGCGGTAGGCGACCGGCAGCGCCAACGGCGGCGAATCCGCCGACTCGACCACCACCCAGCCGACGCCGGCGCGTGCCATGTCCCCGGCGCCGGCACCGGATGCGAGCAACCGCTGCACCTCCCTGGCCCGCACGCCCTCCCCCGGCACCGTCCGGCCACCGATCAGCAGGTCACCGGTGGCCAGCACGTCTGCCGACACCCAACGGGGTAGGGGATCGAGCACGGTCGCACTCCCGGCCCACGCGAAGTCACGCATGCTGTCCGGCGGCAGTACTGCGACGGGTCGGGGATCGGCGTTGATCAGCGCCGCGGTCGCCGCCCACCCCGGCGGGTAGTGGACCGAGGCGACCTTGCCGCCCACTCCCCACGCCAGGTCCGGCAGGACGGCCAGCAGCGCCACGCAGCACGCGACGGCGGTGGCCACGGCGGGCAGGCGGTGGCGCAGCGTGACGACCGCGGCCGCGCCCGCGACGGCGTAGCCGGGCATCGCGAGGGCGACCCACTTCTGCGCGTCCCGCACCACCCCCAGTCCGGGCAACGTCCGCACGGTCGCCTCGACGAATGCCAGACCGGGGCCGGTCGCCATCAGTGCCGGCAGGACGACGGCGATGGCGGCCAGCGCCAGCAATGGCACCGCGGCGGGGCGGCGCAGTGCGCTCGGCAGGCCGACGGCCACCACGGCGAGCAGTACCGCGGTGGCCACGACCGCGAAAAGCGTTGTCCGCGAGCCGGGTACGGCCTGACCGTTCCAGATGCCGCCGAGTCCGGCCAGGCTGAACAACGTGCCAAGACCCGGTTCAGCGCGCGCGGCGAACGCAGCCACCCCCGCCGCCTGGGACGACGAGAGCGATCCGGCGACCGCCGAAGCGACCAGCCACGGCAGCGCGGCCAGCACCGCCGCGCCAAGGCTCACCGCGGCGCACGCCCAGCGCGATCTGCCCGGTCCCTGAGCCAAACTGCACGTCACGGCGACGGCGGAGGCCAACTGCAGCCCCGTCGGCGTCAGGCCCGCCAGCGCTATCCAGAACACCACCGGCCACCAGGCGCCGTCACCGCCACGCAGGCGAAGAATCGCCGCCGCCACCCACGGCAGACAGCCGTAGCCGACCAGCAGGCTCCAATGCCCCTGCAACATGCGCTCGGCGACATAGGGATTCCAGATCCCCAGCGTGACGGCGACGAACTGCGCGGAAAGGCCTGCGTCGGGCAGTACGACGGCGGTGAGTCGGGCCGCACCCCACCCTGCCAGCCACAGCCCGGCGATGAGCAGTGCCTTGACCACGACGCCGCCGTCGATGACGTGCGAGGCCAGCGCGACCGCGAAGTCCTGCGGCAGCGCCCGCGGCGCGGCTTCGGACAACCCGAGCGCCGCGTCGGACAGGTACGAGCGGGGCGTCGACACCGCGTCGCGCAGCAACAAGTAGCCCGGCGCGAGCAGAGGCGCCGTCACCAGCAGCGACAACGCCAGCGCGTAGGCGGATACCGCCCAACGGATGTCGGGGCGCTGAATCAGACCGGTCGGTATCAGACCGGTCGGTCCGGCGGCAGGTCGGATGGCCGCTGGGTTGGAAGTTTCTCGGTCTGCGCCTCGGCGGCGGGCATCGGACCGGAATCGTCGGCGCCGCGTCTGGAGAAGAAGCCGTGGTCGGCGCCGTCCAGTCCCGGATCGATCAGTGCCGACTCGGCACGCAGCGTGAACGACCCCAGCAGCACGCCGCCGACCAGGAAGACCAGGCCGAGCCCGGCGAACGTGATCGGCAGGATCCGGCCCCACAGCGCGACCGTGTCCCGCTCGTCGCGGGCGCTCGCCACCTGCGCCTCGACGGTCTGCTCGGTCGAGGTGACGGTGTAGTCGGCGAACGTCACCTCTGGTTTGACGGCGTCGCGGGCGTAGTAGTGGAAGCCATGTTCCTTGGCCTTGACGATGGTGCCCGACACCGGGTCCACCCAGAACGTGCGCTGTGCTGCGTAGTAGCGCGTCATGGTGACCGGCTCGGCGGGGTCTCCCGGCAGGCCCCACAACTCGGCTCTTGCGGTGACCTGACTGTCCTCGTCGTTGTCGTAGAGCGAGGCGTACTTCACCGGGTCGACCAGCTTGCCGTCACCGTCGTATCCCACGTTCTGGGTGAACCGGTACGTGGTCAGACCGTTGACGTCCTCTTCTGCTTCGTAGTTCGCGTCGAACGGCTTCTGCGCGATGGGGTCGAAGTAGGGGTAGGTCTTCTTCTCGGTGTTGAACGGGAAGCGGTAGGACAGGCCCTCGTGCGGCAGCGCGACGTTGGTCGGCGGGTTCTGGTCTTCGATGCTTCGCGGCTTCTGCACCGCGCCGCCGGGGTTGGTGTCACTGGACACGGCCATGGCCGACTTGCGGTCGAGTGTCACGGTGTCGACCATCGCCAGCAGCAGGCCGTTGTCCTGCTGCTTGTCGGTGCGCTTCAGCGTGCTGCCGACCTGCAGCGTCACCACGTCGGCGTTCGACGGCGCTTCCACGCTGATCTGCTGCTGCAGCGAGAGCGGCACGTTCTTGCTGACGACGAACTTCTGGGCCATCAGCGACGCCGGGTCGAATGAGGTTCCGGTGCCGTCGCTGACCAGCGTGGTGTCCAGGTCGAGCGGGATCTTGGCGATCTTGCCCTCGGTGTAGGTGGA
>JAVRPF010000924.1:0-3329 GCA_032162385.1 Mycobacterium sp. | reverse complement strand
CACCCGCTCGACAGCCTGCCTGGTCTGCGTTCTGGAGAAGCCAGGGGCGCGGGACACGACGACATAGGTGTCGGCCTGGGCGGTGAAGTTGGCGTCATAGGCCGGGATGGACAGCACGTAATCGCCGAGCGGTTCGTTGGTGGCGTATATGGCGACCACGGTGAAGGGCCGCTCGCCCGTTTCGGCGAAGAACATCTTCACCGTGTCGCCGAGGTGCAGATGCGCGTGCTTGGCCACATCCGACCGCACGGCGACGCCGTTGAGCCCGAGCTGGTTGAAGTCACCCTCGCGCAGCCCCAGGGTGACGCCCTCGGCCGCCCGAGCCGGATCGACGGCGGATGCGGGTGTGGCGATACCACCGACCTTGGCGTCGAAGGTGCGAAGGGGCGTGACCACGCCGGTCTCCGGCAGCGCGTCGATGCGCTGCGCCACCGAGGGGCTCAGCCCGCCCATGCCGAACTGGGTGGCGACGATGAAGTCGGTGCGCATGGCCTTGTCCACCGAGGTCGAGATGGACGCTTTGGCCGATGCCGCGAAGACGGTGATGAACACGACGAGGCCGATGCTGACCATGAGGGCCGACGACGTGGCCGCCGTTCTCCGTGGGTTGCGCACCGCGTTGTCACGAGCCAGCTCGCCGGCCACGCCCCGCATCCGGGGCAGCGGCGCCCCGACGATCCGGGAGAACCGACCGGCGATGACAGGCCCGAGCACGGCCACACCCACAAAGACGAACAGCACGCCGAGTGCCACCGGACCGATGCCGGCACCGGACAGGCCCTGTGCCAGGAGCAGCGCGCCGAGGACAGTAATGACAGCGCCTGTCACCATGCGACGACGCGACCGGGACGAGCCGTCGACGGCCGCATCGCGCAGTGCTGCGATGGGAGCGACCTTGGCCGCCCGGCGAGCCGGCAGCCAAGCGGCGACGTAGGTGACGACCACGCCAGTCAGGATCGACACGATGAAGGTCCGGGGCTGTACAACGGTCGCACCGGACGGCAGCTCGACACCGAACGCAGTCATCACCGAGCGCAGCACCTGAGCCAAACCGACACCTGCCACCGCCCCGACGGCGGACGCCACCACACCGGTGAACAACGCTTCGAGACGGATGGCCCGCAGCACCTGCCGGCGGCGAGCGCCGATGGCCCGAAGCATCGCCGTTTCCTTGGTGCGTTGGGCCAGCGTGACCGAGAACGTGTTGTAGATCACGAACGACCCGACGACCAGGGCGACGACGGCGAACGTCAGCAGGAACATGCTGATGAAGCCGAGCGACGAATTCGACGCCGCCTTGTCCTCAGCCGCCGCCTTTGTCCCTGTGATGATGTCAATGTCCGTGTCGTGCACCGCGGCCCGCAGGTTCGACACCAGCTGGGTCTGCGACACACCCGGCGCGGCCACCACCTGGATGCCACTGAAGCGATCGGGCGTGCCGAACACCTGGCCGGCCGTCGCCGGCGTGAAGGCCACGACCTGCGCTCCGGCCGCCGAGCTCGTTCCGCCGTAGGTGGCGATGCCGGCGATCCGGTATGCACCGGCACCGGCCGCGCTCACGACCCGCACCTGGTCCCCGGCCTGGAACTTGCCCGTCTTGGCCGACTTGACGTCGATCACGATGTCGTCTTCCGCCACCGGCGCGTGACCGGACACGAGGCGCATGGGATTGAGCCGGGGCGAGTCCTGCCACGCCAGGGCGATGGGCGCCGCTCGGTTCTTGTTGGAGTCGAGCAGCCGCCCGTCCTTGCCGACCACGACGGCCACGCCGAGCTGCTGAGGTTCGGCCAACGCGACGCCAGCGGTGCCGCGCACGGCGGCAAGCGTCGAGGCGCCCACTGACCCGCGGGTGGTCATGGCTGAGAGATCGGAACTCGTCGTCGTGCGACCGGATCGAACCAAGGCGTCGGTGCCCCGGTAGACGTTGGCGGACAGGCTGTCATAGGACTGCTTGATGGTGTCTGTCAGTACGAATGTCCCCGCCATGAAGGCGACGCCGAGGAGCACAGCCAGCGCAGTGAGGACGAAGCGGGACTTGTTGGCCCGCACCGATGAGACGGTCAGGGTGAACATCGGAATCAGGCTCCCAGGGTGCGCATGCGGTCGAACACGGAGTCGGCGGTGGGATCGGCAAGGTCGGCCACCAGCCGGCCGTCGGCCAGGAACACGGCCCGGTCGGCGTAGGACGCGGCCACCGGATCGTGGGTGACCATCACGACGGTCTGGCCCAGCTCGCGTACGGCTTGGCGCATGAACGACAGGATCTCGGCGCCCGTGCGCGAGTCGAGGTTGCCGGTCGGCTCGTCGGCCAGCACGATCTCCGGCTTTCCCGCCAGCGCTCGGGCGACCGCCACCCGCTGCTGCTGGCCGCCGGAGAGCTCCGACGGGCGGTGGCCGAGCCGCGGTCGCAAGCCGACCGTGTCGATGACGTGATCAACCCAGACGCGATCGACCCTGCGTCCCGCCAGCCGCATCGGCAGCTCGATGTTCTGCGCCGCCGTCAACGTGGGGATCAGGTTGAAGGCCTGGAAGACGAAACCGATCCGGTCCCGCCGCACCTGCGTCAGCCGTTTGTCTCTGAGCCGGGCCAGGTCGAGGTCACCCAGATAGACGTGGCCGCTGGTCAACTCGTCGAGGCCGGCCAGTGCGTGCATGAGCGTCGACTTGCCGGAGCCCGACGGTCCCATGATGGCGGTGAACTGGCCGGCCGCGAAGTCGACTGTGACGCCGTCAAGCGCCCGCACGGCCGCTTCGCCGTGGCCGTGGACCTTGACGGCGTCGACTGCGCGGGCTGCGGTGCGGCGGGCCGGCTGGAACGCGGAGTGGATCGATGCGGTGGAGGTGAGCGTTGTCATGGGCCACACCATCCGCTTTCCCGCCGGCCGCGTCGTCGGCCCACCGGCGGTTGTGCGGTCCGCCTGCAGGACGGTCGCCGACCGCGCACCAGTGGGTGCGTACATCTGGAGATGTACGCGGGTGTCATCCTCAGGCCGACGCCCGGCCCGTTCGCCGTCGGTACCGTTTGAGCGTGGCCGCCCGTCGATCGTCCGAACGGTTCGCGGATGTGACCCGCCGGATGCGGCGGGCCGATCCGTGGATGCTCGACGCCATCCTGGCTACCGCGTTCGTCGTACTCGCCCTTATCGGACATTTGGCCAGCACCGGCGGCGCCGGAGTGCACTACCGCGACACCGACGCCTTGTCGGTGTTGATGACCCTCACCGTCGCCCTCCCCTACTACGTGCGGCGTCGCGCACCGCTCGCCGTGCTGCTCATCAGCGAGATCGCCGTCGTCGTGCTCACCGCGCGCGAGTACAGAACGGGCGCCA
>JAVRPF010000923.1:0-5742 GCA_032162385.1 Mycobacterium sp. | reverse complement strand
ATCTCCGCAAGTGACGCGGCAACTGCACACTCGGCGACCGACGGGTGAAGGCCCCGCAAATCGACCCCAACTACACTTCTCGGTGGTGATGAGCAGAAGCCGCAGGCTCTGCCGGTTCAGCGCGGTGAACATCGACGGTACCCAGGAGCAGTTGGGCCTAAAGCGGCCGGGTTGGCGGCGCGACAGTCGCATCGACGATGGCGCCCAGATCCGCGACGAATGCTACGGCGATGCACCGAAGTTCGCCCGCGGCCACATGACCCGCCGCGAAGACCCGATTTGGGGCGACGACGAATCCGCGGCACGCGGCAACGCCGACTCGGTGCACGTCACGAACGTGTGCCCGCAGATGCAGACGTTCAACGCGGGCACGTGGCTCGACCTCGAGGGGTACGCGCTGGACAACGCGCGGGAAGCGGACGTGAAGATCAGCGTGTTCACCGGACCGTTCTTCACCCCGGACGACATCGTTCGGGACGGCGTGTTGATCCCCGCGGAGTTCTGGAAGATCATCGCCTTCGTCGAGCGCGAAGGATTCGGAATCCTGCCGATCCGCGGCGCCAACGACATCGTCTACACGGGCGCGGGCTGACGTCAGGCGGTCCGGGCCGCCATGTGCACCTTGCCCCACTGACACATCGCCTCGGTTACCGGACCGAGCGACTCTCCGTATTCGGTCAGCGAATACTCCACGCGCGCCGGCACTTCCGCGAAGACTTCACGCCGGACGATGCCGTCTGCCTCCAGTTCGCGCAACTGCCTGGTCAACACGCGCTCGCTGATCCCGTGCGTCTTGCGCCGTAGCTCGGCGAACCGGTGAGCCCCACCGCGCTTCAGGTAGAAGACCAGCACGGCCTTCCACTTCCCGCCGATGACGGCGAGGGTGGCCTCGACGGGGCATTGGTCTTCCGGGCGGTCTTCCGAGCGCTCTCCCAGTCCTGTGGCCTGCACACTAACCTCCCGGTCCGTAGCCCACCTCGAAGTCCGTCATTGCTGGTGGGACTCCCCGGCCGTAGCGTAACCCGCATCGAAATCGCAATCATCGGGGCAGGCAACGTGGGGCGGGCGTTGGGTGGCGGGTGGCGCACCGCGCACGACGTCACATACGGAGTACGAACCCCAGAAGACCCCAAGTACACCGACCTCGGCGCCGCCGTCGCAACCACCACGGCCGCCGCCCGCGACGCCGACGTCGTGGTGCTCTGCACGCCGTGGCAGTCCACCGAGCAGGCCATTGCCGACTGCGGTGAGTTGACGGGCCGGGTCGTCGTCGACTGCACGAATCCGTTGACGCCCGACTTCTCCGCGCTGGAGATCGGGCACTCCACGTCGGGCGCCGAACAGGTCGCCGCGTGGGCACGCGGGGCGCGGGTGTGCAAGGCGATGAACCAGATCGGTGCGCCGATGATGGACCACCCGCAGGTTGCGGGCACGCCGGTGATGTTCGTCTGCGGTGACGACGACGCCGCAAAGGACGTCACCTCAACCCTGGTGTCGGAGTTGGGGTTCGAGGTGGCCGACGCGGGCGAGCTCGCGCTGGCCCGGCTGCTCGAGCCGTACGCATTGATCTGGATACACCTGGCGTTGCGCCGCGGCTTCGGCACGGACTTCGCGTTCGGGCTATTGAGGGGGCAACAGTGACGGTCGAGTACATCCGCTACCGGATCGACGGGGATCGGCGCGAGGCGTTCGCCGCGGCCTATCGGGAGGCGGCGACCGCGCTCGACGACAGCGAGTACTGCCTCGGCTACCAGCTGGCGCAGTGCGAAGAGGAGCCCGACCGGTTCGTCCTGCGCATCTCCTGGACCTCGACCGCCGACCACCTCAACGGGTTTCGCACCAGCGCGCAGTTCCGCCGGTTCCTCCCACCCATTCGGCCATACGTCGACGACATCGAGGAGATGCAGCACTATCAGGTGGTCGACGGGCTGGACTCGGATCCCAGCGCCGCATCCAGGCGTCCCACGTAGGCGTCCAGCCCATCGGGGCCACCCACCGCCGACTCGGCGGCGTGCACGCCGATCGTGATGGTGTCGCCGACGCCGACGACGACGTGGGTCAGGCCCATCATCGGCGATAGTCCCGCGAAGGCCGAGGCCAGCACCACGGGTGCGCCTCCGAAGGTGAAGTCCGCTGCGCCGCAGTTCACGCTGGACACCACCGTGTTGCCCGTCACCGCCGCGACGCGCAGATCGGGGTCGAATCGTTCCATCCCCCAACGCAACAACGGTGCAGGCGTCGCGCCGAAGGCCAGATCCGCGGCACGCATCGCGGGATGCCCGGCCCTGCGGCGCCGCGCGTCGAGGTCCACGGCAATCCGCGTGCTGCGCTCGTCGGCGGCCAACTCCGGGTACAAACCGATGCCGACGTTGCCGAAGTGGTTGTACGCCAGGCGTGGGGGCGGCTTGGCCATCGGAACTTCGGCGCCGAGCGTCGACGGGTCATCACCGAGCGCGCGGAGATGATCGGCCAGCGCGGCCGACACCCCGGACAGGACAGCGACAGTCACCGTTCTCCCGGACAGTTCGGCGCGCTTCCGGACCACCGTGCGCAGGCCCGTCGAGCCGGACGGTCGCGCATTGGTCCGCAGCAGCGGACGCAGATCCGCCTGCGGCGGAACAACTCCCGCCTCGGTATCGGCCACCAATCGACGATGAGCCCTGGCGGCGCGCCACCCGAGCACCGGCAGGGTGACCGGGCCTGCGGACGGTGGGCTGATCCCTGGCACCACTGCGCCGACCCGGCCGAACATCAGCGCCGCAGGCACCGAGGTACGTCCACCGCCACCGAGCGCATGCGAGATCTGCAGTACCGCCACCGTGCTGCCGCCCGCGACTCCCGGCATGCCGTGCACATCGGTGAAGACGTGTAGCCGCCACGCCGTCACCCGCGCGTCCAACTGATCGGCGATGAGCCGGCTCACCATGGTGAGACAGCCCGCCCACGTGCGGTCCTCGAGGTCGTGCACCACGAACTGCGAGCGGTCGACGTCCCGGCGCACCCAGGCCGGATAGCTCAGTCCCCCGCGATCGTCGATGCGCGCCGTCAAGTCAGGACAGCCGCGGGCTCGCGAGGCGAAGTCGTCCAGCGTCGCCTCCGGGTCGGGTGGCACACCGGCGAATCCGAACAACAGGAACGTGTCGTTGGGAATCTTGGCCGACATCCAGAACGCCTGCGCATCGGTCGGCGTCAGTCGCCGGGTGCTCATGGGCCAAGGCTAGGCTGCCGGAATGCTTCCAGCGGCAAGTGGCAACGGCACGGTTCTCGTCACCGGCGCCTCCTCGGGCATCGGCGCGGAGATGGCGCGCGAGTTCGCCCGCCGCGGTCGTCACGTGGTGTTGGTGGCGCGCCGGGCCGAGAAGTTGCAGGCGCTCGCCGAGACGCTGGGTGCGGCGGCCGACGTGCTGGCCGCCGACCTGTCGAAGGCCGACGAGCGGGCCGCACTCCCCGATCGGGTGGCCGACCTCGGCCTGGTCGTCGACGTCCTGGTCAACAACGCGGGGCTCAGCACCGTCGGCCCGATCGCGGAGTCGGACCCCGTCGCCGAACTCAACCTCGTCGAGGTCGACGTCGCCGCGGTGGCCGACCTGTGCAGCCGGTTCGTCCCTGGCATGGTGTCGCGCGGCCGCGGCGCGGTGCTCAACGTCGCATCGGTCGGCGCGTTCGGCCCGCTGCCCGGGCAGGCGGCCTACGGCGCGGCGAAGGCGTTCGTGCTCTCCTACACCCAAGCGCTCGGAGCGGAACTGCGCGGCACCGGCGTCGTCGCCGCCACCCTGTGCCCCGGCCCGATCAAAACCGGGTTCGGCGAAGCCGCGGGCATTTCGGACGAGGACGCCGAGGCCGCGCTCCCGAAGGCCATGTGGGTCGACCCCGACGAAGTCGCAAGGACCGCGATCGACGGGCTGGAGTCCGGCCGCACCGTGATCATTCCCGGCGTGCTCAACAGGGTCGGCGCTGCCGCGTATCAACACCTGCCCCGTCGGCTACTGCTACCGATCCTGACCCGTAACCATCCCGGCCTGAAGAAGCGCTAGCGCCCGACGAAGTCCAGGATGTGGCCTGCGACGACGTCTGGCCGGTCCAGCTGCATGAAGTGCCCTGCGCCGTCGACGATCTCGACGCGACTACCCTCGGGAAGCACCGGCTCCACCCAGCGCGCGTAATCCGATGTTGCGCAACCGTCGTCGGCGCCGTGCAGGTACAGGGTGGGCAATGTCGGTGCCGACAGCCAGTGCTGGTGCAGCGCGGCGTAGCGCGCAGGCGGTTTGCTACCCCGCATGGTGGCGCGGTAGTACCCGAGCGCGGCGCGCCAGTTCGCCGGGGATCCGATCGCGTCGAGTACCAGGGCGACGTCCTCGGCGGTCGCGTACCCCGGTGACCACTGCCGCCACAGCCGTGGTACCACCCACGACGCGGAACGCTCTGGCAGCAAGGGCAATTGGAAGTACATGATGTACCAGCTGCGCAACAACTGGCGCGGCATCCGGGCCACCAGGCCGCCCACGCTTGGGACCTTGCCACGGAACGACGCCAAAGGGGGCACGGACATGATCACCGCCTTGCTGAACGGGCTGTCGGGCATCGCGGCAAGGCCGGTACCCGCGATCGCTCCCCAATCGTGCCCGATGAGGACATCGCGGCCCGTCGTACCTGCCGCGTCGAGCACGCGCAGCGCGTCGTCCATCAACGCGCCGACGTGATACCTGCCGTCCGAGGAGACCGTCGACGGGGCGTACCCGCGCATGAACGGCGCGATCACCCGCCAGCCGGCATCGGCCAGCACGGGGGCGACCTTGCGCCAGCCGTGCGCGGTGTCGGGAAACCCGTGCAGGCACAACGCGATCGGTCCGTCCGCAGGCCCCCACGTCAATGCCCGCAGTGTCACGTCGGGGGTGGTGACGTCGAGCCAGCGAGGTTCGGTCACCACCGCCGGACTACACCGGCTGGAACTCGGAGATCAGCCACTTGTCGCCGTGCTTGTCGAGCGTCACCCGCACGCTCGACGCGGTGTCGGTGGGCGCGTCGGCACCCACCACCACGGTCTGGTTGACGAACACCAGGACTACGGCGTGATTCGGTTCGGCCGAGACCGACGCCGCTGCGGGCACCGTCGCGACCGCGGAGATCTGCTTCTGCTCGGCGCCCGGGATCACCACGTCGTTGATGAGCGACGTGTACGACTCCTGGAAGTTGCCGGTGAGCAGGTTGCGGGCGTCGTTCAACTGCGTCTTGACCTTGTCGGGCTGGTAGGACAGCAGGGCGATGGTGCTGTCCTTGGCGGCCTGCATCGATTCGACGCGGGCGACGTCGGAGTCGCGCACCGAATTGTCCACGTACTTCAGGAAACCCGCGGTCAGCGCCAGCACCAGCGCCAGTCCGGGCAGTATGCCGTACGCCACCACCCGGCCCCAGTCGATGCGGCGGCGGGCCGCCGACGCCGGCGTCTCCTCCGTCTCGATATCGACGGGATCTTCGGTGTCGACAGCGTCCTCAACGTCGACAACGTCGGGCTTCTCGGCGTCGGGCTTCTCGGCGTCGGGCTTCTCGGCGTCGGGCTTCTCGGTCTCGTCGACCATGGTCGTCTTCTCTTCTATCACGGCACGAACTCCACGTTGGAAACCTTGGTGTCGTCGCCGACCTTCTGGACCAGGATGCGCATCCGCCAGGCGCGCGGCTGCTGGTTGGGCTGGCCCTCGACGGTGGTGTTGACCGCCACCGCGACGAGCACCTGCGCCTCGTTGT
>JAVRPF010000922.1:0-7053 GCA_032162385.1 Mycobacterium sp. | reverse complement strand
TGGACTCAACTCCTACGACGTCGCCGGACGTGATGGCGGTCAGCCACCGCGCCTCCCGCGCGAGGACGTCCGAGCAGGGCGGCGTCTCGATCGGCACGGCCGAACCGGAACCGGTCTCAACGCAGCTGTCCGCCCGACTCGTAGCGGGCGTTGCGACGGCCAGCACCATCGCGACGATTGCGGCGGCCACAGCGGCGGTCTTCATCCCGCGGAGCCTAGCCGCACTGGAGTCGACGACATGCCGGGTTCGCCCGGAAACCGGTGCCGGGCTTGCTAGGTTGACGGCAATGTTCGCCGAACTGATCCCGCTGGCCCTGGTGGTCGCCCTGTCTCCGCTGTCGATCATTCCAGCGGTGCTGGTTCTGCATTCGCCGAGACCCAGGCCGACGGGGTTGGCGTTCCTCATCGGCTGGATCGTGGGACTTGCCGCGTTGACACAGGTCTTCATCGAGGTGTCGAACCTGCTCGGCGGCGGACTGGACAAGCCACCGAGCTGGGCGTCGTACGTTCGCATCGTCGCGGGCGCCGCGCTGATCGCGTTCGGCATCTACAAGTGGCTGACCAGGAAGCGGTCGGAACACTCGCCGAAGTGGATGAGCAGCTTCGCCAGGATCACCCCTGCCAGGGCCTTCACCACCGCGATAGTCCTCGTCGTCGTCAACCCCAAGGTGCTGTTCATGTGCGCCGCAGCGGGTTTGGCGATCGGCACCGAAGGGCTGGGCCGGAAGGGCGCAGCGTTGGGCATGGTGTACTACGTCGCGATCGCCGCGTCCACGGTCGCGCTCCCCATCCTGGCCTACGCGGTGTCCGGCGACCGCCTCCATCAGCCGCTGGTCAGGCTCAAGGACTGGATGGAACGCCAACACGCCACCCTCGTCGCCGCCATCCTGGTCGTTCTCGGTGTTCTGGTGCTGTACAAGGGAATTCACGGCCTGTAGCGACTACAGCTCGGGCAACCCCAACTCGTCGGCGTCGGCGGTCAGATACCTCGTCACCGTCGGCGCGATCAGGCGGACCACGTCTTCTGCAGGCAACGTCGCCAACGGCGGCACCTTCATGACGTAGCGCATCAGGGCGGTTCCCACCAGATTGGTCGCCGCGAGCATCGCACGAAGTCGCGCCCGCTCGTCGCCGCCGATCACGCCGGAGACCGCGGTCAGCACGTACTCCCGCATGAAACTGCGAAGGGCCTCTTGGGCGTCACCGTTCGACGTCGCCGACGCCAGCATGGCGGCCATGCTGGTGGCGGTCTCGGGCGACTCCCAGATTTGCAGGTACTGCGCCACCAGGCGACTGCCGATGTCCCCCTCACCCTCGGTCATCGCCGCCACCAGCAGGTCGGGTCGACGATCAGCCGCAGTGACTCGCGGATCAGATCGGCCTTCGAGCCGAACAGTAGAGCACCATCGCCGGATCAACGTTGGCGTCGCATGACGCTCGGTCTCGCGGTCCTCTTCATCGCGTTCGGTCTGCCCGCAGCCCGTTCGGCACCCAGCGACATGCCCATCGGCATTGCCGCACCAGAGGCGGTGGCGAGCCGAATCGACGGACAGCTCGAGCAGAACGCACCCGGCGGGTTCGCCGTCACCACCTATCGCGACGAGGCCGCGCTGCGCGCCGCGATCCGCGACCGCGAGGTGTACGGCGGCATCGCGGCGACAAGAGATGGATCAACGCTGCTGCTGGCGTCGGGGGGCAGCCCGATGGTGGCGCAGCTGTTGACCCAGATTGGCAACGGCATCGCCCAACAGACCGGGGCGCCACTGCACACCGTCGACCTTGCTCCACTGCCACCCGATGATCCGCGCAGCACCGGACTGGCGGCGTCGGCGCTTCCGTTGACACTGGCCGGTCTGTTGCCGGTCAACTTCTGGGGAGTGACCGCAGGATTGACGCTGGGCGCCCTGGCCACGGGCCTGGCGGTGTTGGGGCCCGGCTCGCTGTTCGACCGCACCGGCCTCGGCATCGGCACGGCGGTCGCGATGCTGCTCGGCAATCCGCTGTCCGGGCTGGCCAGTGCGCCCGAGATGCTGCCCCGTGGCTGGGGCACTCTCGGCCAGCTGTTGCCACAGGGCGCCAACGGAACGCTGCTGCGGTCGACGGCGTACTTCTCCGGCGCCGGTGCGACGACGGCGATTGCGGTGCTGACGTGCTGGGCGGTCGCTGGCGCGGCGCTGATCATCCTCGCCGGGCATCAAGGGTGCCCGCGTAACTACACTCGGGCGGCGTGGGACTCGACGATCGCGACGCGCTGGCGACCCTGCGCGCCGCGGTCGACCGGGAGCGCGGTTCGGACGACCTGATTCACCGGTTCTACACCCGCTGGTTCGCCACCGACATCTCCGCCCGCGACCTCTTCCCACCCGACATGGCCCACCAACGCGCGGTCTTCGGCCACGCGTTGACGTGGCTGTTCGGCGAGCTGATCGAGCAGCGTTCGCAGGAGCCCGTCGCGTTCCTGGCGCAGCTGGGCCGAGATCACCGCAAGTACGGTGTCACCCAACATCATTACGACACCATGCACGACGCGCTGCTGCACACCCTGCAAGACCATCTGGTGGAACGGTGGGACGACCGACTGGCCGAAGCGGCCCGTGACGCGGTGGCACTGCTCGTCGGCGTCATGCGCGGTTCCGCCGAGGCGGAGAAGGGCCCGCCCTACCGCAACGCAGAAGTCGTCGAACACATCCGCGCCACCCGCGACGTGTCGATCGTCCGGCTCCAGTTCGACCGCCCGCTGTACTACCACCCCGGCCAGTACGTCACCGTCGAGATTCCCCAGTGGCCACGACGATGGCGCCACCTCAGCCCGTCGATACCCGCCGACCGCGAAGGCGCCATCGAGTTTCACATCCGATCGGTCAGGGGCGGCATGGTCAGTACCGCCATCATCGGCGAGACCAAACCCGGCGATCACTGGCGGCTGTCCAACCCACACGGCGCCCTGCAGGTCGACCGCGACGGCGGCGACGTGCTGATGGTCGCGGGCAGCACCGGCCTGGCGCCGCTGCGCACGCTGATCATGGACCTCACCCGGTTCGGCGACAACCCGCGGGTGCACCTCTTCTTCGGCGGCCGGTACCCGTGTGACCTCTACGACCTGCCGACGCTGTGGCAGATCGCGTCCACCAACCCGTGGCTGTCGGTGACGCCCGTGACGGAGTACTCCACCAACCCGCCGTGGGCCGCCCACTACCCCGATGCCGAGCCACCCCGCGGTCTGCACGTACGCCAGACGGGCCTGTTACCGGACGTGGTGACGCGGTACGGCAGCTGGGGCGACCGGCAGATCCTGGTCTGCGGCGGCCCGCACATGGTCGAGGCCACCAAGGCCGCGTTGATCGCCAAGGGCGCGCATCTGCAACGCATACAACACGATCCACTCGCCAGCTGACCGTGCAAGAATCCAACGATGCCTGAGTTCGAAGCCGTCACGCTCAAAGACCCGTCGTCCTCGCTGACCGCCACCTTCGTACCCGTAGCGGGCATGATCGGCACCTCACTCGCCGACGGCGACGACGAGTTCCTTGGCCAGCGCCGCGGCCTGAACGCCTATGTGACGTCCGGCAAGACGATGGGCATCCCAATCCTCTATCCGTGGGCAAATCGGTTGAGCGCCAGCAAGTATGGGATCAACGGAGCCGTCGTCACCTTGACCGCGGGCACCGGCGGGGTGCGCACCGACGAGCACGGTGTGCCCATCCACGGCGTACTGGCCGCCTACCCCGGCTGGCTGGTCACCGCCCGATCGGACAACAGGTTGACGGCCGTCCTCGACTATGGCGGCAAGCCGCGCCTGTTGGCGTCGTTCCCGTTCCCGCACGTGCTCACCCAGGACATCACGCTCGCCGACCGCACACTGACCATCGAGACGACGGTGATGCCGATTACCGCGGCGTCGGTGCCGCTGTGCTTCGGCTACCACCCGTACCTGAGAATCCCTGGCGTGCCGCGCGAGGACTGGCAGCTCACCACCCCGAACATGCGGCACCTCCCGGTGGACAACTGGGGCATCCCGACCGGCGCCCAAGAGGAGTGGACGGGACTTACCGAGCCGCTCAAGACTTCCAAGTACGACGACGGCTTCGACAAGGTGGCCGACGGATCGGTGTTCGCGCTTGCGGGCGGTGACCGGCGCCTCGAGGTCAAGTTCGAGAAGGGCTATCCGGCGGCGCAACTCTTCGCGCCCCACAACGACGACGTGGTCGGCATCGAGCCGATGGCGGCGCCCACCGATGCGCTGCGCCGGGGAAACTACCGCTTCGCGGTCGCGGGCAAGCCGGAGACGGCCCGGTTCTCGATCAAGGTGACGTAGCGCTATTCGCCGCTGCGCCTGCGCCGACCCGCGCCGGGCTGCCACACCACCAGCGCGGTGCTCTTTGGCACCACAGCCACGTCACGGCGCTGGTTGACCCGCAGCCGCTCCAGCTCCGTGGCCATCTCGACCAGTCGCGACTGCAGGGCGTCGACCTGGTTGGTCAGCTCGATGATGCGTTTGATCCCAGCGAGATTCACGCCCTCGTCCTGGGACAGCCGCTGCACCTCGCGCAGCAGGTCGACGTCGTGCTCGGAGTAACGGCGGCCGCCGCCCGAGCTGCGTTGCGGGCTGACCAGGCCGAGCCGGTCGTAGGTGCGCAGCGTCTGCGCATGCATGCCGGCCAGCTCGGCGGCCACCGAGATCAGGAACGTGCGGGCGTCGTCGTTCCGATTCATCACGCCCCCGCCCAGTTCGCCCGCGGATCGAACCCGCTGGCCCGTTCGGCCTTGGCGTAGGCCTCCAGCGCCTCGGCCGCTTCGCCTTCGAGGTTCGGCGGGACCGCGACCTTGACGGTGACCAGCAGGTCGCCGTGACCGCCCGCGCGCTTCGGCACACCGCGGCCACGCACCCGCAAGATGCGCCCGTCCGACGTGCCCTTGGGCACCCGCACGCCGACCTTGCCCTCCAGGGTTGGAACCGAAAGCGTTGCGCCCAAAGCGAGTTCGTGGAAGCTCACCGGAACGGTGACGGTAAGGTCGTCGCCATCACGGCCGAACAGCTTGTCCGGACGCACGTGCACGGTGACGTACAGGTCGCCCGAAGGGGCGCCGCGCAGACCGGCCTCACCCTGTCCGGCCAGCCTGATCCGCTGACCGTCCTCGACACCCGGCGGGATCCGCACGTTGATGGTGCGGGTCCTGGTCGTCGCGCCCTTGCCGCCGCACTCCTCGCACGGCTGATCGATGATCGAGCCCGTGCCCCGGCACTCGGTGCACGGTTCGGAGAAGCCGAACGCACCCTGGTTGCGGCTGATCACGCCCGAGCCGTTGCAGTTCGGACACACCTTCGGGCTGGTACCCGGACGCGCACCGCTGCCATGGCAATTGGTACACGGCGCCGGGCTGGTCAGCCGTAACGGCATCGCCACGCCCTTGGTGGCCTCGAGGAAGGACAGCGCGGTCTCGGTCTCGAGATCGTTGCCCCGACGCGGACGACTGGGTCGCGGCTGTTGAGCACCGCGTCCGAACAGTCCGCCGAACAGGTCACCGATGTTGGCGCCGCCGGTCTGGCCGGCCGCACCGAACAGGTCACCGAGGTTGACCTCGCTGCCGTCGCCGCCGAAACCGCCGAAGTTTCCATCGCCTGCGTTGAACCGGCGGCCGAATCCACCGTTGGCGAACAGCCTTCGGGTTTCGTCGTACTCCTTCTTCTTGGCCGCATCCGACAGCACGCTGTTGGCCTCGGACACGGCCTTGAACCGCTTCTCCGCCGTGGCGTCGCCGGGGTTCCGGTCCGGGTGCAGCTGAGAGGCCAGCTTGCGGTAGGCCTTCTTGATCTCGTCGGTCGTGGCGTCAGAGGAGACGCCGAGCTCCTTGTAGAAGTCCTTCTCGACCCATTCGCGTTGGGCCATGTCGCGTCACCTCCTCGCCTCTGTTCATCGATGGAACTATTCGTTTGATTCTGCGTTCGCTGACGCGTTCTCGCCGCCACTACCGCCGGTTTCCTCGACCGTGTCGGAATCCGGCACGGTGTCGATCACACCGACCAGTGCGTGCCTCAGGATGTGGTCGCCGAGCTTGTAGCCCTGGCGCATGACCGTGCCGATCACCGGGTTGGAGCCGTCACCCTCGTGCTGCACGGCCTCGTGCAGGGAGGGGTCGAATTCGTCGCCCTCGGCACCGAACGCCACCAGCCCGACGCTCTCGAGCGCGGCGGTCAGCTTGTCGGCCACCGACCTCAACGGCCCGGACTCGAGGTCGCCGTGGTTGCGGGCCCGGTCGAGATCGTCGAGTACGGGCAGTAATTGGGCGGCGACGCCGGCCTTGGCCCGTTCGGCCGCGGCCTGCTCCTGACGGATGGAACGCTTGCGGTAGTTGTCGTATTCGGCCTTGACGCGTTGCAGGGTGGCCTTCAGCTCGACGGCTTCATCGGATTCCACGGACGTATCGGGGGCCTCCGGCGCCGGCCCACTCGGAGCCGGCCCGGTGCCTACATCACGTACCTCACCGGTGACGGGATCTACGCGCCGCTTGTCGATGAAGGTCACCGGCTCTTGCGCGTCGCTCGCTGTCACTTGTTCTCCTGCTCATCGTCGACGACCTCGGCGTCCACCACGTTGTCGTCGACCGGTCCGGAGTCGGGTCCAGCATCCGAGGTCTGCGCGGCCTGGGTGGCTTCATAGATGGCCTGACCGAGTGCCTGAGACTCGACGCCCAGCTTCTCCATTGCGGACTTGATGGCGCCGATGTCGTTGCCCTCGAGCGCCTGCTTGGCCTCGGCGACGGCAGCGTCGACCTTGGTCAGCGTGTCCTCGGGGACCTTCGAGCCACCCTCGGCTTCGCGCTGCTCCTTGACGAACTTCTCCGTCTGGTAGACCAGCGACTCTGCCTGGTTGCGGACGTCGGCCTCCTCGCGACGCTTGCGGTCCTCGTCGGCGTGCGCCTCGGCATCCTTGATCATCCGGTCGATCTCCTCCTGGGACAGGCCGGAGCCCTCCTGGATCTTGATCGTGTTCTCCTTGCCGGTGCCCTTGTCCTTGGCGGTGACGTGCACGATGCCGTTGACGTCGATGTCGA